>NZ_JAALCR010000017.1 GCF_011065895.1 Paludisphaera rhizosphaerae
GTCGACTCCGTTTTCGTCGCCTTCCTTAGGCTTTCCCGACGGCCGAGGTTCGTCCAGCTCAAGGCCGATGATCAGGCCGACGTCGAAGTAGCGGAGGCCGCCGGAGCCTTCATCCCTGGGAAAGATGGCGATCGCCCGCCGGCCAGGCGGCAAAAGGGCGAACTCGGGGTAGTCGATCCGAACCGTCGATCCATCCACCAGGCGAAGCTGGAAAGGCGTGAAGGGTTCGGACTTCAGAACCTCTCGGACTTCTTCCGTTCTCATGAACGTCGTTTCTCCATACCGCGCGGCGGTCGAGGAGGCTCGACCGCCGCGGTCGTCGGCTGGGCTCAGGCCTTCAGTGCGCCGATGGCCTTCTCGGTCCGCTTGAGGATGTCGTCGACCTGGTCGGTCGACTGGAAGCCGATGATGAAGGCGTCGACGGTGCCCAGGCCGAGGACGAACTTGAGGGAGGCGTCGATCTTCTCGGGTTGGGTGATTCGGCCTTCGCCGAGGATCTTCATGCCGACGATCCCCTTGCCGGCGTTGTGCATCTCTTCCAGGACCGAGGCGACCTCGTCAGGCTTCTTGTCGTCCATGATCAGCCCTTCGGGGTTGATCCGGGCGAGGTCGACCTCGACGAACGGCTCTTTGGCGGAGGTGCGGAGCGGGTCCATGCCGTGGCAGCTCGTGCCGTGGGCGCGGATCCGGCCGTCTTCCTTGGCCCGCATCAACTCTTCCATCGCGCCGGTGTGGTCGTGCTGCCAGCCGGTCTTGGTCATGCAGTGGAGCAGCAGGACGTCGATATAGTCCACGCCCAACTCAAGCTTGTAGCGCTCGATGTGGTCGCGGGCGGTGACGGCGTTGGTGGCGTGGGTCTTGGTCTGGATCTGGTACTTGTCGCGGGGAACGCCCTTGAGGGCCTCGCGCAGGTAGACGTGCGAGCCGTACTGGTCGGCGACGTCGAACAGGGTGATCCCCTGGTCCAGGCAGTGGCGGACGACCTTGGTGAAGCCCTTGACCCCCAGCTTGGTCTGGTTGCTCGACTGGCCGCCGCCGACCGTGCCGCTCCCCATGCCGATCAGCGAGGTCTCGATCCCCGTCTTGCCCAGCACGACGCGGGCCTGCGGGCTCGCGGGCAAAGCGTTCTTCGCGAAGGCGGCCCGGGATGTCCCAGCGCCGGCCGTGGCGAGGGCCGCGGCGGTCGCGGACGTGGCGAGGAAGTCGCGGCGGTTCAGCGGCGTCATGGTTCGAGTCTCCCCTGCGGTTGAGGGTCGGTTCGGATCGATCGGGGCCGAGTAGCGGCGGAGTCCTCCCGCCGGCGCGTCCTCCGATTTTATCCCGGTCCCGCCGATGCTACTATGTGGAAGTTCAACAATGGCGAAACGATCCGCCGCCAACGCCCAAGATCCTGTCCCGAAACCACCTGTCTCCGCGAACGTTCTCCGTTCGACGTTCGCGGCGGACAGGATCGGCTCGAACCCGCCGAGAAGGGCGAAACGATGAACACCACGGTCCTGGAACGCGAGAAGTCCGGCGTCGAGACGCAGGTCGCGACAACGATCGCCGTTCCGGCCGACGTCCTCCTGAAGGTCGACGCCGACGCCTTCGCCGCCCTCTGCGCCTCCAACGGCGATCTTCGGCTGGAACTCGACCCGGATGGAGGACTCGTCGTCATGACACCGGCGGGATTGGATTCCAGCGATCGCAACATGGAACTTGGACGTCAGATCGCGAACTGGAACCATGCCGGCCGGTTCGGCAAGGTCTTCGACTCGTCCGGCGGTTTCACACTCCCCAACGGCGCCGTCCGCGCCCCCGACGTCTCCTGGACCGCCCGCCAGCGCTGGCAAGGAGTTCCGCGGGCGGAACGTCGCCGGTTCACTCCGATCGTTCCCGACTTCGTCGCCGAGGTCCTCTCCCCGATCGACTCCCGGGCCGAGATCCAGGCCAAGATGGCCGAATACATCGCCCAGGGGGTTCGTCTCGGTTGGCTTATCGACCCCGATGCACAGACCGTCGAAATCTACAGGCCGGGCCGCGATGTGGAGAGGCTGGCGAAGCCGAAGAGCCTCAGCGGCGAGGACGTCATGGCCGGACTCGTCATCGACCTCGCCGAAATCCTCTACGACGTCGATTGAATGACAGAGGAGCGAGCAATGGGCGCGACCCTGCTGGAACAAGCGAAGGCCGACGTCGCCAAGGACGTCGGGACGACGATCCTTTTGCCGTCCGAAGTCCGCTTGAAGGTCGACGCCGACGCCTTCGCCGCTCTCTGCGCGGCGAACCGAGACATGCGGCTGGAACGCGAGGCCGATGGGGGTTTAGCCGTCATGTCGCCTGCATCGGGTCGGAGCGGTCGGCGAAACATGGAACTCGGCCGTCAGATCGCCAATTGGAACCACACCGCCGATCTTGGAGCGGCCTTCGATTCGTCGACCGGCTTCACCTTCCCCGACGGCTCGATCCTCGCCCCGGACGCGGCCTGGACCCAGCGCGAGCGCTGGGATCGCGTGCCTGTCGAGGACCAGGACCGCTTTCCGCACATCGTCCCGGACTTCGTCGCCGAGCTGCGTTCCCCCAGCGACTCGATCAAGCAACTCCAGGCCAAGACGGCCCATTACATCGCCCAGGGCGTCCGACTCGGCTGGCTGATCGACCCCACCACTCAAACTGTCGAGATCTACCGCCCCGGCCGCGACGTCGAGATCTTGACCAGGCCCGAATCGCTCTCCGGCGAGGAGGTTCTGCCCGGGCTCGTCATGGATCTCAAGGGCGTCCTGTTCGATTGACGCTGTTTGCCGCCTCGGCCGTTCTTGTGGATTCGCGCACCTGAAATTATCGTATTTTCATCCTGGTGTCGGAATTCCCAAGCGACTCGCGAGGCCCTGCAGCATGTTCTCCGATCGATCGGCGTCCCGAGTGGCGTGGAGCGGCCTCGCGGCGCTGGCGGCGGCGGTCGGAGCAGTGCGAGCCCAGGGCCCGCAACCGACGACGGCCGAATACCGCCGCGAAGTTCTGGCGGCGCAGGGGGATGCGGGGCGAGGCAGGGGGCTCTTCGAGAACGTGGCGAAGACGCGGTGCGCCGGCTGTCACTCCGTCGCCGGCAAGGGGCCAGCCATTGGGCCCGACCTCGCGGGGCTCACGACGGCGAACGACCGCGGCGAACTGCTCGACGCCATCCTCGACCCCTCGGCCAAGATCAGCCCGGACTACGTCGCGACGGTCGTCGGGCTGAAGTCGGGCCGGGTGCTTCAGGGGCTCGTCCGACCGCTGGGGGACGCCGATCTGGAGGTCGTCGTCTCAGCCGAAGAGACCGTCCGAGTGGCGCGGACGGACATCGAGGAGCAGGCCGCCAGCCGGGTTTCGATGATGCCGACCGGCCTGCTCCAGGCGCTCTCGCCGGGCGAATCGGCCGACCTGCTGGCCTACCTCGCGACTCTCGGCCCCTCGGGCACGGGCTCGCTCCGAGAGGCCGTCGACGTTCGCGACGTCCCTCGCGCGACCGTCCCCGTCGCCTTCCGGCCCATCATCGCCCCGGCCGAACGCTTCCAACGCCCCGTCTGGTTCGGCCCCGTCCCGGGCCTTCCCGGCGCGGCGATCGTCATCGAGATGCAGCGCGGGCGGCTCTGGCTGCTGGAGGACGACTTCCGCCGCCGCTCCCTGTTTGTCGACGTCGGCGACGACACCACGCCCGGCGAGTTGACGGGCCTTTCGAGCGTCGCCTTCCATCCGGACTTCGCTCGCAACCGCCGGTACTTCCTCAAGCTCCACACCCCGCGATCCGCCGGCCGCCTGGCCGTGCGCGTGGTCGAGCGCAAGGCCGCCCCCGACGGCCGCCGCGATTCGGGCGAGCCCTCGAAACAGATTCTGCACATCCCCGTCTTCAGCGACATCCACAATGGCGGCCACCTCGCCTTCGGGCCTGACGGTTTCCTCTACCTCGGCATGGGCGACACCGGGCCCCAGAACGACGCCCAGGGCCGTGGCCAGAACCTCTCGACCCTGCTGGGCAAAATGCTCCGCATCGATGTGGACCGCGCCGAAGGCGACCGACCCTACGCGATCCCCGCCGACAACCCCTTCGTCGGCCGCCCCGACGTTCGGCCCGAGATCTGGGCCTACGGCTTCCGCGAGCCCTGGCGGTTCAGCTTCGACGCCAGGACCGGCGATTTGTGGGTCGGCGACGTGGGGCAGGGGCTGTTCGAGGAGGTCACCATGCCCCGCGCCGGGGAGAACCACGGCTGGAACGTCTTCGAAGGCGTCCGCCCATTCTCTGACCGCTTCGCCAGACCCAACGCCCGATACGTCCCGCCCGTCTTCGCCTACCATCATCGACTGGGCCCCTCCGTCACCGGAGGTTTCGTCTACCGGGGGGCGAAGAATCCCACCATCGCCGGTAAGTACGTGTTCGGCGACTTCGAAACGCGCCGCGTCTGGGCGCTCGACCAGCGCGATCGGACGCCCACGGCGATCCTCGAGATCGGCCGCGCGCCCGACCGTATCGCCTCGTTCGGGACCGACTCCGAAGGCGAATTGTACGTCGTCGGCCTGGACCAAGGGCTGATCTACCGGATCGACGCGGCCTCCGCCGACCTGACCCCCGCGCTGCCGGCGCGCGAGGTCGTCGCCACCTCACGCCGCGACCCTGCGACCTGGCGCCGGACCGAGCAAAGGCCGGCCGAAGGATGGATCGCCGAGGACTTCGACGACGCCTCGTGGACCGAGCGTCCCGGCGGCTTCGGCACTCGCGGCACGCCCGGGGCGAACGTCCGGACCGAATGGCGGTCGTCCGACGTCTGGCTCCGCCGGGCCTTCGATCTCCCCCCGGGGGACGTCGCCCGTCTCGCCCTGCTCGTCCATCACGATGAGGATGCGGAGATCTACCTCAACGGCGTCCTCGCCGTCCGCCTCCCAGGCTTCATCCGGGAGTACGAGGAAGTCCCCATCGCCGCCGAAGCCCGCGCCGCCCTCCGAACGGGTCGGAACACCCTGGCCGTCCACTGCCGTCAGAACGGCGGCGGCCAGTACATTGACGTCGGGATCATCGATCGCCCGGTCGTCCCCGCGGCCGCGCCGCACTGACCACTTCGGTTCGAGATGATGAAATCGCTCATCGCCCCGCACTCGCATCATTGCGATTCGAATGCCGCATGATTATTGTATTTTAATCATTTCGACCTGAGACGTGGGGCCCGGCTTCGAGGCTGGGTCCGGAACGATGGAGGCCCCTGCCGATGGGATGTTCGTCATCCGTTCGAATCGCGTCAGCGCGCCCGGGTCGAGCCGGGCGACTCGCGCTGCCCCTGCTGCTGGCGGCGATGCTCGCCGGGTGTGGGGAATCGGGCGAGCCGCCCATCGAACCGCCCTCGGGATTCCCATCGGCCAAACTGGCGGAGTCGCTCCGGGCCGTGGCCGCTTCGGCCGCTGCTGCGAAGGCGACGCCCGTTTCCGCTCCGACCGCTGACGCGCCGTCGACCTCGCCGACACCCGCGCCCGCGTCGACTTCGACGCCGGCTGCACCGCTGACTTCGGCGGAGATCGTCGCTCGGGTGGAGCCCTCGGTGGCGGTGGTCAGGGGCAAGGGGAAGACGGGGACGGGGTTCATGGTCGCGCCGGGGCTGCTTGCGACCAACGCCCACGTGATCGAGGGGGCGAATTCCAAGGACCTGGAGGTCCGGTTTCCTTCCGCGCCCGACGGCAAGAAGGGACCTTTCCCGGCCGAGGTGGTCTTCCGCCGGCGGGGTCGGGACCTGGCCATCCTGAAGGTGGCGGCCGACCTCCCGCCGCTGGAGATCGCCGACGCCTACAAGTTCCAGAAGGGGGCCGACGTCCTGGTGATCGGCAACCCGGGCTTCGGCAAGGACATGGTGCTGGAGAACGCCGTCAGTCGGGGGGTCATGAGCACGAAGGCCGCCATCGAAGGCCGCGACTATTACCAGATGTCGATCGCGATCAACCCCGGCAACTCGGGAGGTCCGGTCGTCGACGGCGCGGGCAAGGTGGTCGGCGTGGCGACCCTGAAGTCGAACCTGCTGGAGGGGACCGCGTTCTGCGTCCCGGCCGACGACCTGCGCACGGTGATCACCCAGGCAACCACTCCCGGCGGCCCCGCCCCCGACTCTGCCGAGTCCGTCGGCTCCGCGGGGCTCCGTTACGCCTGGAAGCCCGGCCAGACCTACGTCTACTCCGTGACCGCCACCTACGAGGCCGGCAAGGAAGTCGTCGTCCTCCAGGGGAGCAGCATCTACCGCGCCCGAGACGCGGAGGCCGACGGAGTGAAACTGGCCCACAGCGGCTGGCTCGTGACGCGCCGGCGTCCCAAGAATCCCGGGCTTGGCGCGAAGTCCCAGGTCCAGTCTCCCGCGGCGCCTTCCAGGGTCGAGATGATCCTCGACGAACAGGGGAACGTGACGACCGAATTCCAGGGCGCGATCCCCCTCCCGCTCCTCGGCGACCTCGCGCTGCTGGCGATCGAACCACTCCCCGAAGGCTCCGAGGATCGTTGGGACGACGAGCACCCAATCAGCCTCAACATCTCGCGGACCACTCCCGGTTCGTCGGCCTCGCCGTTCCGCTTCGAGCGCCCCAGCCTGCTCGAAAGCCGGATGCGATCGCGTCTGCGGCCGGGGATTCGCCCGGGGATCCGCACGCGGCCGGGGATTAGCGTCCGCCCCGCACCGGCGCAGGTGCAGGTTGAAGCCCACCCCGGCCGGGAGACCTCCGAGTTCACTCGCAAGTCCCTGGCCGACGGTCGAGCGACCATCGCCAAGACTTACAATCTGCGGACCGACGACATCGTCGGCGCCGGCCCGATGCTGGAGGTTTCTGGCGAGGGGACGTTCACCTTTGACGTCAATGAAGGGGTTCCCGCGGGTTTGGAGTTCCACGGCCAGATCGTCCAGAACACCGAGAACGAGACGCTGCGGATCCCGGTCCGCGTGGAGTGCCGCCGCCTCGAAGGGGCGGAGCGCGACCTGGCGATGCGGTTCCCGGCCGTGCCGCCCACCGCGATGACGCCGATCGACGCCGACGACGTGAAGCAGGCGCTCGCCGGGCTGAAGTCGTCGGACGCCGGGAAGCGTCGCGAGGCGGCCAACTTCCTCCGCGACGGAACCCCGGTCGAGACTCGCCGCGACGCCGTCGCCCAGGCGCTGAAGGGCTTGCTGAACGACGGCGACGGCTCGATCCGAGCCGCGGCCGTCCAGGCTCTGGGCGTCTGGGGAGGGCCCGCCGCCCCTTCCTGGCTGCTCGCCCGCCTGGACGACGACCGCTTCGGCGCCCGCGACGAGGTGTTTGAGGCCCTCGCCCGGCTCACGCCCGACGACAAGAGCGCGGCCGCGGTGGCGTCGAAGCTCAAGGGGGACGACCGCGGCCGGGCCGCGCGGACGCTTCGCGCCTGGGGCTCGGCCGCCGAGCCGGCCCTGCTCGGATTGGTCGACGGCTCGGAACCGATGGAGACCCGATCCGAGGCTTGCCGGATCCTCAAGGACGTCGGCACCTCTCGCTCGGAGTCGGTCCTCCGCCGGCTGGCCCAGGCCGCTTCCGGCGAGGAAATGGGCCGAGCGGCCGAGTCAGCCGCCCGCGCGATCGAGCGTCGTCGGATGACCGAGGCCGACGTCGCGGCGACCCTCGCCGACCTGAACTCGGGCGAGGTCCGCCGCCGCCGAGAAGCCGCCGACCGACTCGCCGCCGTCGCCCCGATCGCGGACCGACGCGCGACAGTCGCGCAGACCCTCGCGGAGAACGTGGACGACCCCGACGTCTTCGCCCGAGGCGCGATCGTCAAGGCGCTGCGGAATTGGTCCGACCCCGCCGCCGCGAAGCCCCTCTTTGAGAAGCTCAAGAACCCGAAGTTTCAGGGGTGGCGTGAGGCGATCGAGATCCTGGGGTCGCTCGGCCCGAAGGCCCAGACCGAGGCGGTCGAGGCGGTCGCCTCGCGAGTGAAGGACGACCGCGGCCTGGTTTTCCGCGTCCTCCAGGAGATCGGGCCGCCGGCCTTGCCCGTCCTGATCCGACTGGCCGACCCGAAAGGCGACACGGACGTCCGCCGCGAGGCTCTGCAAGCGCTCGGCCGCGTCGCCGATCCCTCCGTCCTCCCGCTGCTTCGCGCGGCGGCCGCGGAGAAGGACAAGGCCTTCCTCGTCATGGCCGCCAACGGTGCGATCCGCGACGTCGAACGCCGCAACCTCTCGCCGAAGGAGTTGAACGATCTGATCGGCCGTCTGAAGGCCTCCGACCCGAACCAACGCCGGGACCCTCTGCGCCGACTGACCGAAGTCCACCTCGACGACGCCCGGCGCGCCCAGGTCGTCGCGGCGCTCAAGCCGCTGTTGCTCGATTCCGAAGAATGGACCCAGGGAGACGCGCTCCGCGCTCTCCGATCCCAGGGCGGGGCTGAGGCGCTCGACGCCCTGCGGGAGGCCGCCGCCAACCCGGCCTTCCGACCGTGGCGCGACGCCGTCCAGGCCCTCGCCGAGGAGACTCCAACGCCCGCCGTCGCCGAGCTGGTCGTCGGCCGGATGGGCGACGATCGCGGGCACTGCATCCGGACGCTGGAGAAGATCGGCCCCGTCGCCGGCCCGGTCGTGCTGAAGGCCTTCCAGGAGTCGAGCGACTCCAAGGAGCGCCTGGAGCTTTGTCGCCTGCTGGAACGGGTCGGCGGTCCGGAAGCCCTCGGAGCGCTCCACGAGATGACGTCCCAGAAGGAGTCCGGCGCTCTCGCCCACCTTGCCGAGGACGCGCTCCGCGGCATCGACGAGCGGAAGTAACTCAGTCGCAGGCCGGCGCATGGAAAAGGCCGCGCGAGTTTCGCGCGGCCTTTTTGCGTTCCAGACTCGGCGGATCGCCAGGGGCGGTCAGTCGATCGGCTTGATGTAGACGTCGCGGAACTCGACGGGGTCGTTGTGGCCGGCGAAGCCGAAGAAGCCCTTCGTGCGGTCCTTGCCGGGGTGGGGGGAGTTGGCCATGAACTCCTTGACGGTGCTCAGGTCGGCGTCGAGGATCGGCGTGCCGTTCAGCTCCACCTGGATCTTGGGGCCCTTTACGACGACCTTCTCATAGTTCCACTCGCCGACCGGGCGGAGGTACCCACGGTGGGCGGGGACCATGCCGTAGGCCGAGCCGTGGGCCTGACGCGGGTCGAGCTTGGCGTACTTCTCGTGGCCGTCGTCGAGGACCTGGAGTTCGGTCATCCCCTTGTAGGCGGCGTCGCCGTCGCCGGCGTAGCGGATGGCCAGGCCGTTGTTGCCTGCGGGGGGGAGGCGGAATTCGAGGAGGGCGGTGAAGTCGCCGTACTCCTTGTCGTAGTAGAGGTTCCCGCCGTGCTTGGGCTTGCAGCGGATGGCCCCGTCGGCCACCTCGTAGTTGTCAACGGCGCCCTTCCAGCCGTCCAGGTTCTTGCCGTTGAAGATCTGGGCGAAGCCGCCGGGGGTCAGGTCGCGCTTGGCGAGGTAGGCGTTGGCCTCTTCGACGGGGATCTCGCGGAGCTTGATGTTGCGGAAGCGGGTCTCGCTGCCGTGGGTCTGAAGCTGGATGGGGCCGACCTTGGCGAGCGGGATCTTACGATCCTTGTCCCAGTAGTTCTCCATGATCGCGTCTTCGACGACGAGCTTGCCGTTGAGCCAGACGTTCGTGCGAGCGCCGATCTGGAGGACCCGAAGCGTGTTCCACTCACCAATCGGGTTGTCGGCGAAGACCAGCGGATCCTTGCCCGGCTTGCCGGCCGTGTTGTTCCAGAGGCCGCCCGACCCCTTGTCGGAGCCCAGGCTGTGCTTGCCGGCTTCCGGGCGGAAGTCCCAGATCTGGATCTGGGGCGTGCCGCGAAGGTAGATGCCGCTGTCGCCCATCGGCCCGATCTTGAAGTCGACGAACAGCTCGACGTCGCCGTAGTCCTTGTCGGTCGACATGAAGACGCCGTGGCCGTCGTTGATGATTTCGCCGTCGGCCGCCTTCCAGTGCTGGGCGGCGTCGGCGGCGTCCTTGTCGAGCTTCGCCTTCTGCGCCTCGGGAGACATCGCCTTGAACTTGCGCGGGTCGATCGTGGACTCGCCGTGCCAGCCGGAGAGGTCCTTGCCGTTGAAGATCGCCTGAAGGCCGGGTTCCTCGGCGGCGGCGGGACGGCCGGTGAAGGCCGCCGCGAACGTCATCAGGGCGAGCGTCAGGTGGGGCTTCTTGGGGATCACGTGGGATTCCTTATTGGTGGCGGCGTCGGGAAGGGTGGAGGGACTTTGCGGGGAGGATTCAAGGGACGGAGGCGATGCTGCTTCGCCCCCTAGCAGGCCGCCGCCATCGTCCCTTCTCCCCTGGTGGGAGAAGGTGCCGCGCAGCGGCGGATGAGGGGGGACGCGACCGTCGGGGGACGTCGGGGTCCCCCTCATCCGGCTCATCAGGCCGCCTTCCCCCGCGAGGGGGGAAGGCTGTCATGGTCCAGGTCTCGGGCGACACTTATTCTGCCCGAGACGTCCGCCGCAGGCCAGCCCCTTCGCCGATCAAGGCGCGGCGAAGGTGAAGACGTAGCGGCCGGAGCCGATTTCGGCGACGGCCTGGCCGTTTTCGACGGCCGTCGACTTGACGCCCTGCGCCTGGGCCAGCGCCACGCCGCTCTCGGTGACGGCGGCGGGATCGGCGACGGGGAGGACGACCTTCGCCGTGGTGTTGGCCGGGACGGTGACATCGACGGTGACGGCCCCGGCGTTCCGCGCCCAGGCGACCGTGACGTCGCCCCGGATGCTCCGGTACTGGGTCGTCGCGAAGGTCAGCCGGTCGGTCAGCTTGGGGGCGATCAGGATCTTCTTGTAGGCGACCTCGGTCGGCTTGATGCCGCCGATGTTCTCAACCATCCAGCCGTAGACCGCGCCGAAGGAGTAGTGGGCGAACGAGTTCATCCCCGGGTCCTGGAAGCCCTTGTCCGGGGTCCAACCGTCCCAGCGCTCCCAGATGCTGGTGGCGCCGTGCTTGATGGAGAAGCCCCACGAGGGGAACGTGTCGTTGAACAGCAGTCGGTAGGCCACGTCGGTCCGGCCGATCTTGGAGAGGACCAGCATCAGGTCCTTGGTGCCGATGAAGCCGGTGGAGAGGTGCCAGTTCTTGTCCTCGATCCGCTTCACCAGCAGCTCGGCCGCCTGCTTGGCCTTCTCGCCGTCGACGAGGTCGTTGGCGAGGGCCAGCACGTAGCAGGCCTGGGTGTCCCCCTTGATCTTGCCGTCGTCGGCCACGTACGCCTTGTTGAAGGAAACCTTGATCTGTTCATAAACGCCGGCGTACTTCCGAGCTTCCTCGGGCTTGCCGAGGACCTCGGCCGCCTGGGCCGTGAGTCGGGCGGCCAGGGCGAAATAGGCCGTGTAGATCACGTCCTTGGGTGTGTCGGCGCCGATGCTCAGCCAGTCGCCGAAGCAGTGGTACTTGGCCGGCGGCAGCAGGTCGGGCGTGCTGCGATGGATCAGGAAGTCGACGTACTTGACCATCGACGGGTACTGGCGTTCCAGCGTCCGCTTGTCGTTGTAGACCTGATAGACGGTCCACGGGCAGACCACGCCGGCTTCCGCCCAGGCGGGGCCGCCGTCGTCGCCGGCGACCTTCACCGGAGCGACCATCGGGAACTGGCCGTCGGCGCGCTGGCCGTCGACCAGGTCGACGAGCCACTTGTCGAAGAACGACTCGACGTCGGTGTTCAGCGTGGCCGTCTTGATGTAGACCTGCGCGTCTCCCGTCCAGCCCAGGCGCTCGTCGCGCTGGGGGCAGTCGGTGGGGATGTCGATGAAGTTGGCGCGCTGGGTCCAGTAGATGTTGTTATGAAGCTGGTTCAGCATCGGGTCGGAGCACTGGAACCGGCCCACGACGGGCGTGGCGCTGGAGATCGCCAGGCCGACAACCGACTCGGAGGTCGGCGGCGACTTCAGGCCGGAGACCTCCACGTACTGGTAGCCGTGGAAGGTGAACCGGGGGCTCCAGATTTCCTCCTCGCCGGTCCCCTTGCAGACGTAGGTGTCGACGCAGCGGGCCTCGCGGAGGTTGGTGACGTAGACGGTGCCGTCCGGGTTGAGCCGCTCGGCGAACCGCAGCGTGATCGTCTGGCCGGGTTCGCCGCGGAGGCGGATGCGGGGGATCCCGGCGAAGTTCTGGCCGTAGTCGATGACGTAGACGCCCGGCTTGACCTCGTTGTAGGTCTTCGCCCGCAGCTCGCGGAAGGCCGTCACGGCCGGGCCGGAGTGGGCCTCGACCTTCGGGTCCATCTCGGCGCCGACGTCGACGGCCGCCCAGGTGGAGGCGTCGAAGCCGGCCTGGCTCCAGCCCGGCTTCTCCAGGCGGGCGTCATAGGTCTCGCCCATCAGGAAGTCGGCCTCGAGGGTGGGGCCGACGGAGGCCTTCCAGTCCGGGCCGGTGGCGACGACGGCCTGCGAGCCGTCGGCGTAGTCGACGACGAGTTGGGTCTTGATCCGTGTCTTCTTGCCGTAGTGGTCGCGGTTCTTGCCGAAGCCGACGTAGCCGCTGTACCAGCCGTCGGCGACGACCGCCCCCAGGGCGTTGGAGCCGGGGCGGACCAGCGGGGTCACATCGTACGTCCGGTAGAGGACGCGCTTGGTGTAGTCGGTCCAGCCGGGATTGAAGAGGTCTTCAAAGGCGCGGGCGCCGTTGACGTAGACGTCGTGGATGCCCAGGGCCGTGGTGTAAAGAGTGGCCCGAGCGATGGGCTTCTCAACGGCGAAGTCGGTGCGGAGGTGGACCGGCTTGGGGAGGACCAGACGGGTGACGCTGAGCTTGCCCCAGGGGCCGTCGCCGTAGTTGGCGACCACCTCGGCGGCGGGGAGACCGGCAAGGTCGATCTCACGGTTGTGCCAGTTCGCGCCGGGGTCGGCGATGGTCTTCCACGAGCCGTCGGTGACCTTCTCGACGACCCGGCCGTCCTTCAGCTTCACGACCAGTCGGGCGAGCAGGCCGGCGGGGCTGGGAGCGCCGTTCTCAACCTCGACGCGGATCGAGTTCTGGCCCGGCTTCACCGCGCGGAGGGCGTCGACCTGAAGCGGGACCTTGTGGCTCGTGCCGGCCGCGATGAGCTGGCCGTTGACCGTGTAGCGGTGCGAGTCGTCGGCGACGGTCAGGAGCGTCGCCTCCTCAATGGGGGAGTCGGCGGGGATCTCCAGCTCGGTCACGAACAGGCGGTGGGCCTTGGGCTTGTCGTTCCCCTTGTCGTCGGCGTGCCAGATCCACTTGCCGGCGCCGAAGTCGGCCGGAACGGACGCGGCCGAGTCGTCGCGGGCCTTGTCGTAGCCGATCCACTGGGCCTTCCAGTCGCCGGGCTCGATCAGGCCGACCGTCCAGAATGCTGGGGCGCTCCACGGCGAGGCGACGCCCGCACCGTCCCACAGGCGGACCTTCCACAGGCATCGCTGGCCGCTCTTGAGCGGGGCGCCGGCGTAGGCGACGCCCGTCGTCTCGTCGGAGGCGATCTTGCCCGAATCCCAGAGGTCTCCCTCGTCGGCGGCGAGCTTGGCCTCGGTCGTGGAGACGATGATCTGGTAGGCCGACTGGACCTCGCCCCGGCGCGAGGAGGCGACCATCCAGCTCAGCCGGGGGTTTCTGGAGTCGACGCCCAGCGGGTCGACCTTGGCCTCGACGCGGAGATAGGCCGGCGAGGCGCCCAGGACGTCGACCTGCGCGGGGACGTTCTGCGCCCTCGTCGACGACGCGCCGGCCGCCGCGGCCAGCAAGAATGCGTGAACGAGCCTTCGCTTCAACATGATTCGATTCCCTTTCCAAACGTCTGCGTGGACGAGTCGGCTCAGTGCTGGGCTTCGACCGGCGCGGTGGACTCGGCGGGGGCCGCGGCCGGGGCGAGCGAGTTGCCGTAGCCGATGATGACCGTGGAGGCGATCAGGACGGCCAGGGTCAGCCCGACGAGCCGCTTGGTCCGCGCGCTGGTCCCCGTCCATTCCTTGAGGAAGATGCCCCAGAGGGTGCTGAAGATCATGATGCTGGCCATGTGGAGGGTCCAGCTTGAGAAGCCGAACCGGCCCATCTGGCTCTCGCCCATCTGGTAGAAGAAGAACTGGAAGTACCAGGTCACCCCCGCCAGGGCGCTGAAGAAGTAGTTGGCCAGGAGCGGCACGCGGTCGCCGGAGCCGTTCGACCCTCCCAGTCCTTCGGCCTGACGAGCCGCCTCCTCGCCGGGGGCGTCGGTGGTGGTCTCCAGAACGTCCTCGCGGTCGGTGGGGAGCACGCCCGGCCGGGTGGTCGGGCTGAGGTACTGGTAGGCCGAGCCGTTCTTCCAGTGCAGGAAGGCGCACCAGAGGAAGTTGGTGGTGAACCCGCCGGCCAGGATGACCACCAATGACGGCAATCCGCGCCAGAGTTCGGTGGTGCCGTGCTGCGCGGCCAGCTCCTTGATCGGCCCGCTGGCGTCCAGCCCGAAGGCGAAGCAGGCGCTCATCACGCCCGAGAAGGTGGCGACCAGGATCCCCTTCTTGAAGTCGAACTCCTGGATGGAGGCTCGCTTGGCCTCCTCGGACATCTCGCGCTCCTTCGACATCCCCGCGAGCCCGGCGACGGCGATCCCCGCCAGGCAGACGAGCACGCCGAAGAGGACCACCTGGCCTGACAATGTTGGCACGATCTTCGTCATCAGCTCGCCCTTGACGATGGGCGGGACCATCGTGCCGAAGGCGGCCGTATAGCCGAGCGCCACGGCCATCCCCAGCGACATCCCCAGGTAGCGCATGGTCAGGCCGAACGTAAGCCCCCCCAGCCCCCAGAGGACGCCGAACAGGTAGACGATGCCAAGCGTGCCGACCGGCGTCTCGCTGAGGATCGCCGGCAGGTCCTTGCTCAGCGCCAGGCCGAGCGCCCACGGGGCGATGATCCACGAGAAGACGCCGCCGACCAGCCAGTAGGTCTCCCACGACCATTTCCGGACGAACCGGTATGGCACGTAGAAGCTGCCCGAGGCCAGCCCGCCCAGCCAGTGGAAGACGACGCCGAGGAACGGATTCGGTGTGGAGTTCATGGGAGGTCGAGGCTGTCTCTGCGGGGTGTCGGATGGGAGAGGCGTTTGACGAAAAGAAAACCCGGATGAGGGGCGTCGCGATTCGGATCAAGCGAGGGGTCGAAAACGGTCTTCCCCCCTCGCGGGGGAAGACAGACGCCGAAAGCGTCAGACGAGGGGGACGACCGGCGTCGCATACGCATCCGATCGGCCGACCTGAACGCGGAGCCAATCCCCCCTCATCCGGCCCTTCGGGCCACCTTCCCCCGCGAGGGGGGAAGGCCGTTACGGTCCGAATCGGAGGTCATGCTCAACCGCGCTTGCTCAAAACCTCGGCCTCATACTTCTTGACCTGATCGAGCCAACCCCGGCCGATGGGGATGTTCTTGGACTGGAGGTAGTGGTCCCAGACGGCGCCGAAGGGGAGCGTCTTCGATTCTTCGAGCAGGGCCATGCGCGAGGTGTAGTCCCCCTCGGCCTCCAGCTTGCGAAGCTCGTCGATCGGCTCTAGCAGGGCGAGCAGGAGCGCCTTGATCATGGAACGCGTGCCGACGACCCAGGCGGCCACGCGGTTGATGCTGGCGTCGAAGAAGTCCAGCCCGATGTGGACGCGGTCCAGGTAGCCGCCGCGAACGAGTTCCTGGGCGATCAGCTCGATGTCGTCGGTCAGCAAAACGACGTGGTCGCTGTCCCAGCGGACGCCTCGGCTGACGTGCATCAGGACGCGGTCGACGTACGCCAGGGCCTGCGAGAGCTTGTCGGCGACGACCTCGGTGGGGTGGAAGTGGCCGGAGTCGATCGTGTAGACCTTCTTCCGCGTGATCGCATAACCGAGATAGAACTCGTGCATGCCGACCACGTACGTCTCCGAGCCGATGCCGAACAGCTTGCCCTCGACGGCGTCCAGGTTCAGCCGGGGGTCGATGGGCTTCTCGAACATCGCGTCGAGCGACTGCATGAGCCTCTCGCGCGGGCCTTTGCGGTCGACCGTCTGGTCCTTCATGCCGTCCGGGATCCAGACGTTGGTGACGCAGGTCGTCCCCAGCGCCTCGCCTATCGCCGCGCCGATCTTCCGGCAGGCGATGCCGTGGTCGATCCAGAACTGGCGGATCCCCTTGTCCGGGTGGGCGAGCGTCCAGCCGTCGGCCGCCTTGGGATGCGAGAAATAAGTGGGGTTGAAGTCCATCCCCATCTTCTTGGCCTTGGCCCAGTCGATCCAGTTCTTGAAGTGGGCCGGCTCCAGGGCGTCGCGGTCGACCTTCTTGCCGCCGGTCTCCGCGTAGCTGGCGTGCAGGTTCAGCCGGTGCGTGCCGGGGATCAGCGAGAGGGCCTCGTCCAGGTCCTTCCGCAACTCGTCGGCGGTGCGGGCCTTGCCCGGGTAGTTCCCCGTGACGGCCAGGCCGGCGCCCAGACCTTCGCCAGCGTTCTCGAACCCGCCGACGTCGTCTCCCTGCCAGCAGTGCAGCGAGATCGGGATGGCGGAGAGTTTCTCCAGCGCCTTGTCCACGTCCACGCCGATCGCGGCGTAGCGCTCCTTCGCCAGGGCGAAAGCCTGGTCCACGTTCTTGTTGGGAGAGGGCATGCTCGTCTTCCTTCCAGCAATATCGAGGGCGACGGATTCGCCCCGGGCCCCGATTTTCGCACGACCGCGGGGCCGCTTCCAGGGCCTGGCGAAGCCGCCTCAGCGACCTCCATCAGGCCACGACGACTGCAACGAGTAAAGCTTCAGTTGTTCCAAATCGACCGCCCCACCCACAGTCGCAACCTCGAAAGAATGGTTCCCAGCGTCCGGGAGCGAGGCGATGGAGAGGGCGGCCTGGCCGCGGTTCGCGAAAACCTCGATCGACCCCGCGTCTACGTAAACCTTCAACCGCACGAGCCCATCGACCTGCGGGACGAATGCTCGCACCTGCTTGCAGGAGAGATCCTGGCGGGCGACGTCGTACACCAGGGTGGTCCCACGCAGCTTCAGATTGAGTGACATCGCCCCGATGGGCCGGAAGGCCAGATCGATGACGCATGCGTCATAGGACTTCAGTTTCCGTTCACGGTCGCGCATCTGTCGCTGCATGTCCTGCATCGATTTGGCATAGATCGGCACCTGCAGATTCAGGGGGAGAGAGAACTCCGGCTGCAGATTCTTGGGGGGGAGCTTGTCGGGAGTCACATTCTTCCAATGGCTGAAATCCTTGACATCCTGCTGCAGGGCGTCCAACTCGGCGACGGGTTCGGCGAACATCCGCGGACCGTCCGTCGTCGTCCGCAGGGTCAGCTCGACCGGCAGGTTCATCTGCTGATTGAAGGCCGAGCCGGGGAATTTCACGTCGCGAGCCCACCCGATCTGAATCCGACGGCCCTTCGGTTCGTCGCTGAACGTCTGGGCGGCGTAGAAGTTTCCGTGCCAGAGCGTGTGCTTGTCCGGTCCCGATGTGGGCGTGAACGTCTTGCCGTCGAATGCGCCGAGCTTGTACTGACCGTCGGCGGCGTAGACCACCCAGAGCTTCTTGTTCGGGTCGCCGTCGACGGGGAGTTCGAAGAGGTCGGGGCACTCGTAGAAGCCGTCGAGCCGGCTGGCGAAGGTCCACGCCTTGAGGTCGGTCGAGGTGTAGAAGTCGATGCTTCGGCGCACCGGCTTGACCTTCTCGTCCTCGTCGTAGACGGCCATGACCCAGTGCTTGCCCGGGGCGTACCACAAGAGCCGGGGGTCGCGGCCGTCGTGCTTGACGACGGGGTTCCCCTCGAACTCGGTCCAGGTCCGGCCGCGGTCGTTGCTGAAGACGATGCACTCGCCTCGGCCGGTGCTGGTGTAGGCGGCCACGAGCGGGTTCTTGCCGTCCTTGCCGAAGCCGCTGGTGTTGCCATGGTCGGTCACCGCGCTGCCGGAGAAGGCCCAGTCGCCATACTTGTGGGGATAGAGGGCGATGGGAAGCTCCGTCCAGTGGACGAGGTCCGGGCTGACCGCGTGCCCCCAGTGCATGTTGCCCCAACCCCAGCCATAGGGGTTGTGTTGGTAGAACAGGTGATATTCGCCATCGTGCCAGACGAGCCCGTTCGGGTCGTTCAGCCACCCCCGCCGCGAGGTGAAATGGAACTGCGGCCGGTGCGGCTCCTTGTAGAGGCCGGCGGCGTTCGGGACGTGGTCCGCCTGGACGATCTGCTCCAGGGCCTTCGGATCGTCGACCTCGTCAACGCGGAACGTGACGCTCTTCCCCTTGAAGGATTCGAGATCGGCGAAGGCGAGGAAGTCGGGCTCGCCGGGCGCCAGCTCGACATCGAATTCGTGGAGGATCTTGCCGCCCTCGCCCTCAATTTTGGCCCGAACTTTCTGAGCGCCGGTCTTTACAGGGATGTGCAGGTACCGATTCTGCAGAACGATCGTCCGCGAGGCGGCCTGCGGGATCTTGGGCCTGTCGGTCTGGACGATCTGGTCGACGTTGATGTGACCCCACCCTCCCTTACGCTGGTCGACGACTCGCAACACGGCCTCCTTGCCTTGGAGGTCGCGGACGTCCCAGGCGGCCCATCGCAGGCGTTCCGACCCTCCGGGTTCGCGATTCGGTCCCGTCGCCGAGTGGACGACCTTGCCGTCGACGAGGAGGTCGAGGCACGTCTCCTTCTCCCAGCCGCCGCCGCCGATCAGGAAGTTGAGGTGCTCGCGATCGATGCGGAACGGCGGGCTGGTCAGCTCGCCGGTGGAGCCGTCGCCGTCGTGGTAGCTGTTCACCAGGCCACGGCCGAGGTATCCTGCAACGGGCATCTGGCCTGGGAGCGTTCCGCGTGCGGGAGCCTCGCCAAAGGCCGTCCCGGTCGTCTTCCAGCCGCCGTAGTCGTCGCCCTCGAAATCGGCGATCACCACGTCCGGTCGCGTGGAATCCAGGGTGGGAGGGGCTGTCAGCGCCGCGAGGGCGGCCAGGGTCAGCGCGGCGATCATGGGGCGGGCTCCGGGGAGGCTTCGAGTCGTCTCGCAGACCCCGAGGATAGACCGACGAGCCGACTCGGGGAAGCCGTCGGCCGCCCCGACCGATGGAATCTCGAACGGAGGCCGTGACGATGCGACCGAGAATCTGGGCCCTCACGGCCTCCCTGTTGATGCTCGCCCCGACGGTCGCCGAGGCCGGGGATTACGCCCTCCGCGACGGCGACTCGGTCGTCCTTCTGGGCGACAGCATCACGGCCGCCCGGACGTGGGGGCGGATCGTGGAGAACTACACGCTGCTCCGCTTTCCCGAGCGCCGGGTCCACTTCCACAACGCGGCCTGGGGCGGCGACACGGCAGCCGGCGGGCTCGCGCGTATGGATCGCGACGTTCTGGCGTACAAGCCGACGGTCCTGATCGTCGCCTACGGGGTCAACGACATCGGCTGGGGGACGAAGGCCGACGACGCCCACAAGCAAGCGTATCTTGACGGAATCCGCGGGATCGTTGAGAAGGCCAGGGCCCAGGGCTGCCGCGTCTACATCGGCTCCGCCGCCGCTACCGCCGAGGATCCGGACAAGGCTGAGCACGGTTACCTCCAGACCATGTGCGACGAAGGGATGGCCCTGGCCCGTTCGCTGGGCGAGCACTCCATCGACATCCAGCGCGGCATGCGCGCCGTCCAGCGCCGGATGGTCGAGGCCAACGCGAAGGAGAAGCCCAGGGAGCCGCACTCGCTCCACGTTTCCGACGGCGTCCACCTCAACGACCTCGGCCAGTTGGCGATGGCCTTCGCGGTCCTGGACGGCCTCGACGCCCCCGCCGAGGTGTCTTCAGTCGCCGTCGACGCGAACAGCCCGGCCCTCGCGACGGCCGACGGCTGCAAGGTCTCCAATCTGAAGGGGAACGCGACACGCCTGGAGTTCGACCGTCTCGACGCCGGCCTGCCGCTCAACCTGGGCCTCTTCGGCGCGTTGCAGTACCGCTTCATCCCGGTGGGCGACCGCTTGAATCGATATATGCTGACGGTTCGAAACCTCCCCGAAGGCGAATACACCGTCACCGCCGACGGTCGAGGCCTGGGGAAGTGGCCCGCGAAACGGCTGGCCGAGGGCGTGAACATCGCCTCCGCCACGGCCAACGGCTGGGAGCCCGGCGGCCCCTGGGAGGCCGCCGCCTGGTCGCTCGCCGAACTCACCCAGGCCCGCGTGAAGCTCACCCAGTACCTCCTCGAACTGGCCCGCAACCTGCCGGATTCCCCCGTCCTCGCCGACCTCCAGGCCCAAACCCGCGACGCCGACCGCCGCATCGAAGACATCCAGCACACCCTCGTTTCACCCAGGCCGTTCCACTTCGTCGTCGAACGCGCGGAGCCGGCGAAATGAGCGAGGGTTTATGTGATCGCGAAATCGCCCTCGCTGCCGAGGTCCTCGCCGCGGCCGACGCCCTTCTGATCACAGCGGGGGCGGGGATGGGGGTGGACAGCGGGTTGCCGGACTTTCGCGGTCGCGAGGGGTTCTGGCGGGCCTATCCTCCTTACGCGAAGCTCGGGCTGGACTTCGCCCAGTTGGCCTCGCCGCGGTGGTTTCGCGAGGATCCGACGCTGGCCTGGGGTTTCTACGGGCATCGGCTGGGGCTCTATCGCGAGACCTTGCCGCACGGAGGGTTCGCGATCCTGAAGCGGTGGGGCGAACGGATGCCGAAGGGCTGGTTCGTTTATACGTCCAACGTGGACGGCCAGTTCCAGCGCGCGGGGTTCGACGCCGACCGCATCCTCGAGGTCCACGGTTCGATCCACCATCTGCAATGCACCGTCGAATGCGGCGCCGGCATCTTCCCGGCCGAGGGGCAGGGGGTGGAGATCGACCCGGCGACGATGCGAGCCGTCGGCCGGCTGCCGCAGTGTACCCAGTGTGGGGCCATGGCCCGGCCCAACATCCTGATGTTCGGCGACGGCGGCTGGGACGACGCCGCGAGCGAGGCGCAGGCCCGCCGGTATCGCGACTGGATCCGGTCGCTGGGCGAATGCCGGCTGGTCGTCGTCGAATGCGGCGCGGGGACCGCCGTTCCCACCATCCGCATGCTCGGCGACCGCCTGGCGAACGCCGGAGTGCCGCTCGTTCGGATCAACGTCCGCGAGCCCGCGGGGCCGCGCGGGACGATCTCCATCGCCGCCGGGGCGCTTGATTCCCTGGCGGCGATCGACGCAATCATCAACGAGTGATCGCCCAGGCAAGTCATGGTTTCTTGAAAGACTCGTTCATGATCTCCACGAGTTCGTCGTGGAGCAGGCCATTGGAGGCGAGGACGCTGGTTTTGGCCAGGGGGAGAGGGTCGCCGTGGCAGGTGGTGACGCGGCCGCCCGCCTCCTCGACGAACAGTCGGCCGGCGGCGAAGTCCCAGGGCGCCAGCTCGTACTCGAAGAACGCGCCGAAGGCCCCCGTGCCGACGAGCCCCAGGTCGAGCGTCGCCGCGCCGAGGCGACGGAGACCGTGGCTCTTGCGGTGGAGGATCTCGCGGCAGGCGTCCAGAGTGGCCTCCATCATGGCGCCGCGATCGTAGAAGTAGCCGAAGGCGACGAGCGACTCGTCCAGCCGGGCGGTGGGGGAGACCTTCGCCCGCTTCCCCTTGCGCCAGGCGCCGCCGCCCCGGACGGCCGAATACCAGTCGTCGTGCAGCGGAGAGCCGACCACGCCGACGGTCGCCTCCCCCTTGTGGTAGTAGGCGACCGAGATCCCGAAGTGCGGGACGCCGTGGAAGAAGTTGCTGGTGCCGTCGACCGGGTCGATAATCCAGACGTCCTCGCTGGAGAGAACCGCGGCGGCACCCTCGACGTCTCCCTGCCCCTCCTCGCCGTAGATCGCGTGTCCGGGGAACGCGCGCTTGATGACGTCGACGATCGCGCGTTCGGCCTCGACGTCGGCCTTCGTCACGATGTTGAACGAGCCCTCGCCTTCGGCGTTCTTCACGTCGGCCGCCAGACCGGCTTCGAAGTATCCCGCCGCGATCCCGCCGCCGACCTTCGCCGCCGCCAGCGCCGTCTCAAGCTCCGCCTTCCACCTGTCCACGATTCTCAACCCTCCTCGGAATCCGTCGCCTGCCCGACACCGCCCTCGATTATAGACCGAACCACCCTCGGGCCGCCTGCGGTCGCCGTGGGTTCGATTGGGTTCGGTCGCGGCTGAATGGGTTGCGTGGTCACGGCGTATCTTGTGATTGGGGCGTGGTTTGTGTTTGGCTGGTCTGTCCGCGGGCTGGGTTCGTTCGACTCGTTTCGCGCTGCGTTTCGTCGTTGTCTCTGGGAGATCGGCTGTGATGTTGCGAAGCCTGCTCCCGCCGGCCGTCTGTCTATAGAGTGGCGCACGAAACGGATTGGCGACTGTCTTCCGTCGGATTTCCGCCCGACGAACGGACAGCGGTTCGCGGGAGTTTCGGCGTCTCGAACCGAGGGGGGGGCGATCCGCTTCGCCCGTCGCGTCGAGCCTCGGGGGAGATTCAGCGGGTCGACGGCCTTCGGCGTGGGGACGCCGTTGATGGATCGTTTCCTGGTTCCAATGGCTGATCGCCGGCGGTCGCTCGCGAACGATCCTCTCCGTCCGTCCCCACCAGGCGTTGCGTTCGGGCGTGGGGTGATGGGAAAACCGCCTGCGATGGACAAAAATCGGCCGCCGGGTCTTCCGCTGGGCATCGGCTGGTTCGCATAACGCGTTGAGTGGCAGGGTGTTCCGGATCACGGCGGCCGTCGGCGCACATTCTGCGTTAGGCCGCCGTCGATGTGTGTGAAGTATCGGCCCCTCCGTCCTGGATCCACACCCCCACGAAGGATCGCCTGTCGACCATGAGTCTCCCCCACAACAACGACCCTCGTTGGATTCGCGGTTTCACCCTGATCGAGCTGCTGGTCGTCATCGCGATCATCGCCGTGCTGATCGCTCTGCTCCTCCCCGCGGTTCAATCGGCCCGCGAGGCCGCGCGAAGGATTCAGTGCGTCAACAATCTGAAGCAGATCGCTCTCGCGGCTCACAACTACCACGACGTCAACAACTGCTTCCCCACGGCGAGGCCTTCCTCTTCCCCGCAGTACGGCCACATGGTGACGCTCCTGCCGTTCCTGGAGCAGGGCGTTCTGACCAACGCGTTCAACGTCTCGCTTTCGGGAGGGTTCGCCGACCCGGGGAATCAGACGGTGGCGAACACGAATCTGTCGGTCCTGCTCTGCCCGTCGAACCCCAACCAGCAGACCATCCGCCTGCGCAAGTCCAGCTCGACGGGGAAGTCGTACGGGGCGTACATCACCGACGCCAACGGCAACTTCATGACCGGCTGGGTTTGCGACTACTGGGTCAACCACGCCATCAGCGCGGCGACCATGACCCTGCTCGACCCCAGCGCGACGACCGCGCCCGACCCGATCTTCAAGGGGACCGCGCCGAACATGGCGATGGTCACCGACGGGCTCTCGAACACCACGATGTTCCTGGAGCATGCGGGCTACGACAAGCACTACGTCAAGGGCGTGGGCTGGCCGATGCCGGATTCGGACCTCACGCTCGACCAGCCCGGCGCCTGGGGCGCCTGGCTCGGCTGGTGCGCGTTCATGGTTCAGGGGTATTCCAACTCGCCGCCGCCGACCAATACCAGTACCCCGGCCGGAACGGCCTGCGCGATCAACTGCAACAACTCGCAGGGGGTCTTCGGCTTCCACCCGGCCGGGGCGAACGTCGCCATGGGGGACGGCAGCGTCCGGATGTTCTCCACGAGCATGACGGTCGCCAACCTGATGGCTCTGGTCAGCCGGAGCGGCGGGGAGATCGTCTCGCAATGACGCCTGCGCCCCGGCTCGCCCGCGTTCTCGCCCTTCTGATCCCGGCCGCGGCCATGGGCTGCGGCGGACCGACGCCCTGCATCGTGTCGGGGTCGATCCTCGTCGACGATCAGCCGGCGGAAGGGGTGTACGTCGTCTTCCACCCGGCCGGAAAGCCGGCGTCGTCTCCGGACGTCGGCTCCTCCCGGACCGTCCAGGACGGCTCGTTCAAGGCGATCGTGGAAGCGCCGGGGGAATCGGCCGTGACCGTCTTCTGGCCCCGGGCGAAGCTCCAGGACGGCGATCTTCTTGAAGGACCGGACCTGTTTGGGGGCAAGCATCGCGACCCTCAAAACCCGGTGGCGACGCTGACCGTCGAGGAAGGCGACAACGCCCTGGCCCCCATCAAGTTGACGAGCCCCCCGCACGGGAAGCGATCGTCCGTCAGACGATGAGATCGCCCCTGTCCGTTTGTCTGATCAATCCGATTGTTTTGCCAGTTTGCTGCTCCGTCGAAGGCCTCTAGCGAGGCCCGGCCAAGCCGCCCTTCTCCCCTCATGGGAGAAGGGAGGATATAGGCCTTACCTCGTCAATTCGACAAGACACCACCCGAGAGGAACTTCATGCTGAACTCTTCGCCCTTCCGTTGTTTATTGGCCCTGGCCATGACGGCCGTCGCCGCTTCGTCGGCCGTCGCCGACGAGCCTCCGGTCGTCCGTTCCGCGAGGTCGGGGGCCTGGTCGGCGAAGGAGACCTGGGATCTGGGCCGCGTCCCGAAGGCCGGCGACCGCGTCGTCGTCCGGGGCGGTCATCACGTCACCTATGACGTGGCCTCGGAAGACGTCATCCGCCTGGTGCAGATCGCCGGGACGCTGGAGTTCGCCCGCGACCGCAGCACCCGGCTCGACGCGGGGCTCATCACCATCATCAGCAATGAGGAGCCCTCGGAGGAGGGCTTCGACTGCCACGCGCCGATGACCTCCATGAAAGACATGAAGGACATGCCCGAATCCGCGCGGCCCTCGTTGCTGGTCGGGCGTCCGGGGCAGCCGGTCCCCGCGCCCTTCTCGGCGGTGATTCGCCTGCATTACGTCGAGGGGATGGACCGGGCCTCCTGCCCGGCGATCGTCTGCTGCGGCGGTCGGATGGAGTTTCACGGCGAGCCCGTCAAGCAGACCTGGCTGAAGCTCCGGCAGACGGCCGACGCCGGCTCCAACAACGTCTACGTCGACGAGTTCGCCAACGGCTGGAAGCAGGGGGACCACGTCATCGTCACCAGCACCCACCGTCAGCGCGACGGTCGGGGCGTCGGGGGCGACTTCCTCGCCGGGTCTCAGACCGAGGAGCGCCGGATCGTCGGCCTCTCGCCGAGGGATTTCACCGGCGGTTACTCGATCCGGTTCGACCGTCCGCTCGCCTTCGGCCACTTCGCCGAGGGGAACTTCCGCGGCGAGATCGCCAACCTCACGCGCAACGTGGTCGTCGAGTCGGCCAACCCGGACGGCGTCCGCGGCCACACGATGTACCATCGCGGCTCGGCCGGATCGATCAGCTACGCCGAGTTCCGCCACCTCGGCAAGGAAGGCGAGAAGGGGCGCTACAGCATCCACTTCCACCTCGTCGGCGAAACGATGCGCGGCAGCTCCGTCATCGGGGCCTCGGTCTGGGACAGCAAGAACCGCTGGATCACGATCCACGGCACCGACGACCTGGTGGTTCGCGACGTGGTCGGCTACAAGAGCGTCGGCCACGGCTTCTTTTTGGAGAGCGGGTCCGAGGTCAACAACATCCTCGACCACAACCTCGCGGCGCTCGTGCTGCCGGGCAAGCCGCAGAAGGAGCAGGAGGTTCCCTTCGACCTCAACCGAGGCGCCGGCTTCTGGTGGGCCAACAGCCAGAACAGCTTCACCCGCAACGTGGCCGCCGACTGCGCGGAGTACGGCTACCGGTTCGACGTCAAGAAGACGGCCGACTACGACCCGGTCCGGTCGATCCGGCAGCCCGACGGCTCGACGGCGCCCAAGGACGTGCGCACCTTGCCGTTCGTCCGGTTCGAGGACAATGAGGCCCACACGATGAAGTTCTTCTGCCTGAACCTCCGCGGCGTGACGCGGCCGGAGCAGGGGCTGGACTTCTACAGCCAGAACGAGAGCCTGGCCAGCGAGGCCGCCGCCGCCCGGCCCGAGGCCGGCCACCCCTTCTGGATCCGGAACTTCCGGTGCTGGGAGGCCAACTGGGCGACCCACCTGGGAACGACCGGCGTGTTCATCGACGGCCTGGACGTCTTCCGCGCCGACGTGGCCATCTGGCGGTCGATCATGGACGGCTCCGGATTCCGTCGCATGACCACCAAGGACATGCGCGTCAACGACATCCACAACCCGCTCAGCTCGGGCTACGTCCCCTCCCGCGACGACGCCGACCGCGGCGCCTTCCGCGGGCTCTCCAGCTTCAAGGACGACATGCCGCCGACGACCGTCATCACCTCGGCCGTTCGCGAGGGGAACCTCGTGCGGCTTCGGGGCTCGGTAGCCGATACCAGCGACGTCAAGCGCGTGCTGGTCAACGGTCGCGAAGCGACCTCCACCCGCGGCGCCTTCGCCGAGTGGGAAGCCGTCCTGGAGGCCCCCTCCGGCGCGGCTCTTGAAGTCGCCGCCGGCGCCGAGGACGTGCTCGGCCACGTCGAGCCCCGGCCCCACGTCGTCCGGGTCGAAGCGTCGGGCATGTGAGTCGAGTCGACCGGTCGGGGCGTGCGGGTGATTCGGCGGTCTCTTAAGATGAAGGGACCACCGACGATCCCCACGCCTTTCGACCGGAACCTTCCCATGCGGTTCAGAGTCTCCCTCGGTCTGTTCGTCGCGATTTCCCTGCTAATCCCCCGACCGGGGAGCGCCGGCGAGGAGGCCGCACCCTCGTTGCAGGCGAAGTTCGGTTCGAAGTTCGTCGTCGGGGTCGCGCTCGGCGGGCGGGTGCCGGACGAATACTCGGACGTCGAGCGAAAGCTGATCCTCGGCCAGTTCGGCAGCGTCACGCCTGAGAACTGCATGAAGATGACCGCCGTCCAGCCGAGGGAGGGGGAGTTCCACTTCGAGGAAGCCGACGCCCTCGTCGACTTCGCCGAGAAGAATCGGCTCCAGGTCGTCGGCCATACGCTCGTCTGGGCCAAGGACGAGCGGACGCCCGCCTGGTTCTTCCGCGACGGCGACAAGCCGGCCTCGCGCGAGAAGGTTCTGGAGCGGATGCGGACCCACATCCGCACGCTCGTCTCGCGCTATCGCGGCCGGATTGCGTCGTGGGACGTGGTCAACGAGGTCCTCGACGACAACGAGCCCGATCTGCGGCCCTCAAGCTGGCTGAGCATCGTCGGCCCCGAGTTCATCGCCGAGGCCTTCGCCTGCGCCCACGAGGCCGACCCGGGCGCCCTGCTGCTCTACAATGATTACAACGTCGATCAGCCCAGGAAGCGGGAGAAGCTGATCCGGCTGATCGGCGACCTTCGGAGCAAGAACGTCCCGCTGGGGGCGATCGGCATCCAGGGGCACTGGGAGGTCGATCAGGTCCCGTTCAAGGACATCGAGGCCCTGCTCGTCGCGATGAAGGATCTCAGGCTGAAGGTGATGGTCTCCGAGCTGGACCTGGGCGTCGTTCCGAGGGGCGTCTGGTGGGCCGACGGCGGCAAGCGCCGGGATGAGATCGCCAGGACCGACCCGCTCGCCGCCGGCTGCCCCCCCGACCTCATCGACCGTCAGGCCGCCCAGTACGCCCAACTCTTCCGGCTCTTCAGCGACCACGCCGACGTCATCGCCCGCGTCACCTTCTGGGACCTCCACGACGGCCGAAGCTGGCTGAACTCATTCCCCTGGAAGCACGCCGAATACCCGCTCCTCTTCGATCGTCGCGCGTCCCCCAAGCCCGCCTTCCAGGCCGTGATGGACGTGAAACCGTGATCCGATCGGCGCATGTTTTGCAGCTTCATTCTCATGTTGATTCTCCCTCGTTGGGTGAACTGAGAGGAGCCTGCCATGGCGGACCGGATCAAGCGTCGCGAGGACGTGAACCCCGAACGGGGCGAGCACGAATACGGCGACGTCGCGTTCGCCGATCCAACCAACAAGAAGTACCCCATCGACAGCGCCGAGCACGTCCGAGCCGCGTGGAGCTACATCAACCACAAGGACAACGCCGCCAAGTACGCCGGCGACGAGGTCAAGACGATCAAGGAACGCATCAAGCGAGCCGCCAAAAAGCATGGCGTCGAAATCGGCCATGACTGACGGGTCGCAGGAACTCGGATCGAAAGGACCACGGCCATGAGAGAAACCACAATCCCCCTACCGGAACTCGCCCTGATCGCCGGGACTCGCGCCTTGCTGGGCGCCGGCATTGCCCTGCTTGCGGCGGGCCGTCTGTCGGCAGACCAGCGCAAGGCCGTCGGGTGGGCGCTTCTGGCGGTCGGCGCCGTGACGACGTTGCCTCTGGCCTACGACGTTCTCGGCAGAAGTCGGGTGGCGAGGATCGGTTGACGACCCTCGCACGAGACCGAGGATGGCTAGCCTGATCGGAGCTGATCGAGGCTTACAGCGTTGACGCGGTGCACGCTTTGTTAGATACTCGCCTCGCGGCGAGCTGCAACAGCCCGTCGCGAGGCCCTACCAAGGAGCGGCACCATGCGCAGGATGCGACTGGCGGCGACCCTGTTCGCCCTCACCCTCTCGTCGACGGCCCTCGGCGTGCCGATCATCACGGTTGAGGATGGCTCAACGCTCGTCGTCGACTCCGCGACGAAGGCCAATTACGATGTGCGAGGCTCGCTCGACATCCGCGCCGGCGCGGACGTCAACAGCGTCTACAGCTACAGCGAGGGGTCGGGGAAAGTGACCATGTCGGGCGGCCGGGTCGACTATGGGATCAGCCTCAGCCGAGGCCTCTTCGAGTCCACCGGCGGCGAATCCTACGGGGCCGGCAACTATTCCAACGGCCTGGACATCGGATGGGGCCAGGCGGTGATCTCCGGCGGGACGTTCGTTGGCGGCAACGGCACGCTCGCCGCCGGAAGCGGCGTCGCGGGCTCGGCGGGGACCTGGAACGGCGTCCCGTTCGTCTCGGAACTGGCCATCAGCGGCGGCACGTTCATCGGCGGCACCGGCGCGGGCGGCTATTACGGCGGCGATACAGGTTATTCGCTCATCTCGCTCGGCAACACGACGGTGACCGGCGGCGAGTTCCTCAGCCCGATCGCCATCAACGCCGCGTACGGCGGCGTGACCAGCTTCTTCGGGACTGGCCTCTCCTACGATGCCGCCACCCAGACGCTCTCCGGCGTGCTCTCGAACGGCGACGCCCTCCACGCCCTGGTCTACCTCTCGGGCGGGACGGTCGCCGAGACCAACGACGACGGCACGGAGATCACCTTCTCCTATGACTCCGGCGTCTCCACCGACCCGCCGACGAACCCGGAGCCGCCGCCGGTCCCCGAGCCGACCTCGCTGATCGTCTTCGGCCTTGCTGGGGCGTTCGCCATGGCGCGTCATCGTCGGATCAGCCGCGGAAGGACCGCGAGCCGCTCCAATTGCTGACGTTGAAGCTGTGCACGCCTCGTTAGATACTCGCCTCACGGCGGGCTGCACCGGCTCCGTCGCAGGCTACCAAGGAGTGGCACCATGCGCAGGATGCGACTAACGGCGACCCTGTTCGCCCTCACCCTTTCGTCATCGGTCTTCGCGACGCCGATCACCGTTCCCAACGGCTCGACGCTCGTCGTCGACTCGGCGACGAAGGAGATGTACAACGTTCGAGGTTCGCTTGAGATCCGCGCCGGGGCGGACATCCACTACGTCTACACTGACCCCGAAAGCCCGGGAAAAGTGACGATGTCGGGCGGCTTGGTCGACAATGGGATCAGTATCGGCCAGGGCTTCTTCGAGGCGACCGGCGGCGAGTCTCGGGGCGTCGGCACCTACGCTAGCGGGCTGACGGTCGGTTGGGCCCAGGCGCGGATCTCCGGCGGCACGTTCATCGGCGGCGATTCACCCTTCCAGCCGGGGAATGGCATCACTGGCTCAGCGCTAAACTGGGGCGCCGGCCCCTTCCTCTCGGAGTTAACCATCAGCGGCGGCACGTTCATCGGCGGGACGGGTTCAGGGGGCTACTACGGCGGGACTTCGGGCTACTCACTCCTGTCGCTCGGCAACACGACGGTGACCGGCGGCGAGTTCCTCAGCCCGATCGCCATCGACGCCGCGTACGGCGGCGCGACCAGCTTCTTCGGGACCGGCCTCTCCTACGACGCCGCCACTCAGACGCTCTCCGGCGTGCTCTCGAACGGCGACGCCCTCCACGCCCTGGTCTACCTCTCGGGCGGGACGGTCGCCAGGACCAACGACGACGGTACGGAGATCACATTCTCCAACGACTCCGGAGTCTCCACCGATCCGCCGACGAATCCTGAGCCGCCGCAGATCCCGGAACCGACCTCGCTGGTGGTCTTCGGTCTCGCCGGCGCCTTCGCCATGGTCTACCGCCGTCGGGCCCGCCGCTGAACCGCGGCGGTTACTTCGCCGGCGGCGCGGGGAGCATGTTGCGGATGGCCGCGATCTTCCAGCCCTCGGTGGTCCGCTTCATCGTGAAGGCCGTCCACATGGCGCGAACGTCGGCGGCGCCGACCTGGGTGTAGCGGCCGTCGACGAGAGCGACGTCCGGGGTGACCAGGCGGATGGTCTCGACGTCGATCGTCCGCTTCGCCGGGTTCTTGCGTGAGGATTCCAGCATCCCCTGGACGAGCGAATCGCGGCCGTGGCGCCAGGTGCCGTCGGAGACGAGTTGATCGGCGTCGGCGGTCAGCAGGGCTTCGACGGCCTTCGCGTCGCGGGCCTCGCGGGCGTCGACGTACTTGCGGACGACCTCGCGCAGGGCGGCGTCGTCGTCCTTCGAAACGGTCTGCGCCTGGGCCAGAACCGGGGAGACGAGGGTCAGCAGGAAGACGAGGGCTGCGGAGGGCTTGGTCACGGCTGGGCTCCGGATTGGGATGAGGGCTTCCTCGCGTCGCGGAGCGATGTGCTCCAGGTCTCGTGGATGCGGCGGGCGATGACGGCGTAGCCCTGGGCGTTGGGGTGCGTGTCGTAGGCCCAGTAATGGGGCGTCCCGGCGGCCTCGGCGGCCTCCAGGTCGGGCGTGGCGTCGGCCAGGGGGAGATTCAACTGGCCGCAGACCTCGGCGAGGATGCGATTCTGGGCGCGGTACTTCGGATCGCCGGGGAGGGCTGCGGCGAGGTCCGGTTTCATCCCCATCTCGACGAGGGCCTTCGCGTAGCGCGTGTGGACGACGCCGCAGAAGGGGATGTAGGCGACCATCATTCGCGCCTCGAAGATCTTGGAGAGATCGGCCATCCGCTGGAGGATCGTCTGCGGGGAGCCGTCCTTCGAGAAGTCGTGCGAGAGCAGGCCGGGCATGTCCTCCGACTGATGGTGAAGCCACGGATTGATCCGGCCGGCCCTCATGTCGTCGTACAGCGCCTTTTCGAGCCCCGACGGGCAGGGGCGGCCGTCGGCCCAGGGGTTGGTCTCGTCGGGGATCGGAGCGAAGAAGCGGATCGCCGGGTGGAACCAGCGGCGGTAGATCGGCTTCTCGTAGATCGCGCGGTCGATCAGGTCGACCAGCCGAGGCTCCCAGGGGTCGACCTCGATGGGCTCGAACCGCTTCGGCGGCTGGTTGAGTGAATCGTAAATGAACGGGGCGGGGAGATCGTTGCAGTAGAGCGCGAGGACGACGTCGTCGGGACGCAGCAGCGCGACGGCGTCGCGGAGGAGGATCCACAGGTGGGGCATGCTCGCGGCGATCACGCCCAGGTTGATCACCTCGGCAGGGGATCCTTCACGAGACAGGATCCGCGACCACTCGGCGGTGATCGTCTGAGAGTCGGGAACGCCTTCGCCTTCCACGACGCTGTCGCCGACGACGAGGATCCGTCGCTGGCCGGGCGTCCGTGCGATGCGGAAATCGGGGCCTCGAAAGCCGTAGAGGTTGAGGTTGTGGACCTCGGAGAAGCCGTCCGGGCGGCTCTCGATCCAGAGCCGGTCGTAGACCAGGCCGCGCTCCATCGTCTTCTTGAACTGCGGGTGCGACTGGGCCATCTGCTGGTAGTGGATCCGGTTGAACTGCTGGACCTCCGGCCGCGGGAACATCGCCCGGAAGACGACCTCCTGGCCGAGCGCGACCGCCAGCAGCAGCACGCCTCGGAACAGCCAAAGGCGCTGCCGCGAGAGCCGCAGGGGCCGCTTCGCGGCGGGGGGGGCTTCAGGGGGCGAGGGGTCGGGCGGAGAGGTCATGGCGTCCAGGATACTCGATCCCCGACCGCGATTCACGGCTGGTCGTCGTCGTCCTCGGGCGCATCAGGCTGGTTGGCGGGGAGCGAATCGAGGATCGGTTTGACGGCCGACCAGAGCTGCTCCTTGAAGCGGATGACGGGCGGGTTGGCGAGCGTCTCGGGCGTGGAGTCGGGGCGGTCGGCAGCAGTCAAGACGCCGATCGTCATTTCGCCGTCGGTGTAATAGGGGTCGCCGCCGCCGTTGCGGCCGATCAGCGTGGCGCCGACGCCCGTGACCTGGAAGATCTCGGAGAGCCGATCCCGGCCGCGGAGATCGGCGAACAGGCCGTTGCGCTCGTCGTCGACGTCGGGGGCGATGTGGTGGGTGATCTGCCCGGTCCGATGGCTCAGGCCAACGCTCCGGTCGAACGTCACGGCTCCGATCCAGAGCGGCATGCCGTCCCGGCCCAGGTCCTTCGACTCCCAGAACCGGACGTGGTGCCGCTGCTTCGCGCTGTCGCCGACGGGCTTCTCGAAGGCCAGATCCTGCTTGCGGCCGAAGACGAAGAGCGGGCTGACGGGGGCGTCGTTGTAGGGACGGCCTCGGATCACGCTGCCGGCGATCTCCAGGCTGGTGCGGAGCGTCACGGGATCGGCCGGATCCCAACCGGCGGCGTGCATGGCCTTGACCAGTTCCTCGCGCGTGCCGATCAACCCGACGTTCAGCGGGTCGCCGGGAATCCCCTGCGCCGTGAGGGTCGTCCGAGGGGCGTCCATCATGGCCGGGTGGTGTTCGTAGTGCGTCCAGAAGAACGGCGCGACCACATACGCCACGATCAGCCAGAAGACCACGGAGTACGCCAGGAACTTCCCCGTCCGCGCCGACCACCGCCGCTTCCAGGACCGCACCAACGCGGGAACGGCCGCCGCCTCGGCCTCGGGAGCGGGCGCGGTTTCAGAGAGGTCCTGAGCGATCTCGGCCGCGACCGCCGGGGCCGCGTCGTTCTGGAGCGGATCGTGTTGATCGTCGGCCATGTCGCCCTCGTTCGTCCAGGATCCGCAGCAACCTCCGCCGCACAGCCAATTCTGCTTCCGGCTCGACGAGCCGTCAAACGGATCGGCCAACCTTGCCGGCCGGGGGCTCGGTCTGGTAATCCTCAGTCTGGCCGAAGGGGACGAGTCGCGGAGGGAGGTGGCCGGATGGATGGGGCGGCGGTGCTGGCTTCGATCCAGGTGGGGAAGCCTCGCGAGGCGGGGACCGAGGGGGCGGCGGACCCGTTCGATCGGCCGTGGGTCAGCGGGTTCTGGAAGGAGACCGCGGCCGGGCCGGTGGACCTGCGCTGGACGAACCTCGACGGCGACGGCCAGGCCGATCTGGTGAACCACGGCGGGGTCGACAAGGCCGTCTGCTGCTACTCGGCGGCCCATTATCCGGGATGGCGGAGCGAGTTAGGCCGTCCTGACATGGCTTTTGGCGCGTTCGGCGAGAACTTCACCATCGACGGCCTCGTCGAACCCGACGTCTGCATCGGCGACACCTTCCGCGTGGGGACGGCCGTGGTGCAGGTCTCGCAGCCGAGGCAGCCCTGCTGGAAGCTCGCCCGCCGCTGGCGGATCAAGGAGTTGACGTTTCTCGTCCAGGATTCCGGACGCACCGGCTGGTACTTCCGCGTCTTGACCGAGGGAGTCGTTCAGACCGGCGAGCCGTTGACGCTCGTGGATCGTCCGCACCCGGACTGGACCATCGCTCGGGCCAACCAGGTCATGCACCACGATAAGGCCGACCTCGCCTCCGCCGCCGCGCTCGCCGCTCTGCCGACGCTCTCCGCAAGCTGGAAGACAACGCTGCACAACCGGATTGCGAAGGGGATCGAGGCCGACGCGACTCGTCGTCTGGAAGGACGGGGAGCGTCGGGATAGGATCGAGCGACGTCCGGGACTCCGAATCGAACCGAAAGGCCCCCATGATCCATCGCTGCTTGCGTCTCGTTTTCGGGGGGGCCTGCCTCCTCGCCTCGCTCTTCCCAACAGCCGTTCAGGCCCAACAGGCCGTCGCCAAGGCTCCCGACATGGCCGCTCTGGCGAAGGCCGGGCGCGAGACGATCGCCAGGCTGGAGAAGGAGTCGGCGTCGTGGACGTCGACGATGCACCTGCCCGGCTCGGCCGACGTGATCGTCGAGATGCTCTCCACGCCCAACGGGCGGCGGATGACCCTCTCCATGTCGCTTCGGGGCCAGCGAGCCGAAGCGATCCGGATCGTGGAACGCGACGGCGTCTGGTACGTGAAGGAACACAACAAGCGGGGCAAGTACCGCCCTTACGAGGCGCCCTTTCTGCTCCCGACCGCCTACATCTTCCTGCTCCGCGCCGAGGCCCTGGCCGTGAACGAGGCTGGACCGTCGCCCGAATCCTACGAGGGGACGACGAACGGCGTGGCGTCGTATCGCACGCCGCTTCCCGACTCGGCGCGGCGACAGCTCCAGTCGACGCTCGAGCACCTGGAGAAGCTCAAGGCCCTGGCCCCGGAAAAGGCGGCCGCGCCCGAGTTGGTGCGGATCGGAGAGCAAGGCCGCGAACTCCTCGACCGAGGCATGCCGACGAAGGTCGATTCGACCACCGGCCTGATCGTCCTCGACGGCGCCCCCGACCGTCAGACGGAGATGCGGGATTTCCGCTGGCTCGACGCCGTCGACCCAAACGAGCTGCGAGTCGACGACCAGCAGTGGGAGGACTTCGCCGACGACCCCACCGCGGGCGACACGTCCGACCTGGTGTTGATCAACCACTCCGGCATCTGGAGGCCCGGCCAGCCGGCCGGCGACAGCGACGGCCGACTGCTCGACGTCCGCACCGGCCGCCTGCGGCGGATCCCCTTGCGGGAGCCGATCGTCATGTCCGGATGCTTCCTCAAGGACCGGGCGAAGGTGATCGTCTCGGGGCTCGATCAGGCGCGCGGGGGGCTGGACCTGTACGAGGTCGACCTCAAGACCGGCGCGAACCGTCGGCTCGGGGGCGAACGGCTCGCCGAGGGAAATACGCTGATGCCGGCGTGCTCGCCTGACGGCAAGACGATCGCCGCGCTGCACAAGCCGCCGGCCGGCGATCCTCTGGATGCGACGCTGGTCCTCGTGGACGTCGAGAGCGGTGCGGCCCGACCCCTCGGAGTGCCTCGCGACCAGGCGTTCCTCTCCTGGACTCCCGACGGCAAGGGGTTGATCCTCCTCGTGCGGGAACCGCTCGACCCCAAGGACCTGAATTCGCCGCGGACCTCGTCGATCTCTCGGCTCGACCTGGACGGCCGGCTGACGAAGCTGCGCGAGGGGACGATGCCGGTCGTCCTGTCCGACGGCCGGATCCTCTTCCAGGACGAGAAGGCCCACGGCTGGAAGACGTGCAACCTTGAAGGCGGCGACGAGAAGGAGTACGCCGGCGGCCTCGCCGGCTACGGCTTCCCGGCTCCCGCGGCCGACGGCAAGCGGATCTTCATGATGCACTTCGTCCCGGGCCAGGGCCCGACGCCGACCGTGCTGCCGATCGACGAGGCCGAGGGGAAGCCGGCGACCACCGCGCCGGGGCTCTGGAGCATGCCGGCCTGGCGCTGAATGGTCATCGGCGGTAGAATGGAGCGACGGAGGCCGGGCGACCGCGGCGACACGGGCCGCGGCCGGATCCTCCGCCTCGCCGAAGCCGATACGCCCATGACGACCACGCCCCAAGACGGCGGCCCGACCCGATCCTGGAAGACCGAAGAGCCCGACCATGTCCGCACTCCGCCTCCACGCGGACTGGAGCCGGACGCCCCGCGCGGACGGCGTGGAATCTCCGGGCGGTTGTTCGTCCTGGGATCGCTGGCGGCGATCGCCGGGGTCTGGCTGATCCTGGTCGGCGTCCTCCGACCGTCGCTGGTGGAGTCGAAGCGCCGGGCCGAGTTCGCCCGCCGCGAGGTCGCCCCGCCGATTCTGGAGCTGCTCAAGATCCATCCCGCCGGCGTCGACGAACGCGCCTGGGACGAAACCGTCCGCGACGCCTACACGCTCGTCGCCACAACGGCCGAGTCCGGTTCGCTCACGATCGAAGATGAGACGGCCCTGCGCGACCAGATCCGCGGGGAAGTCGCGAAAGCCCGAGAACAACCCGACACGGTCGTCGCCGTGCTGTCGGCCCTGTGGGACCACGTCGCCGATATCGCCCGCGCTCACCCCCGCCCCGGTGTGCCGGACGTCGACCGCCGGCTGCCGAAGCCGGCGGTTTTGGCGAAAACGGGACCAGCATCGTAGCGAGCCCTGGTTCACTCTCCCACCGCTGACCACCCGATACCTTTCCGGCGGCGGCGATCAAGACGTGGTGGGGGAGGACAGACCGCGCCGCGGTCCGATGAGGGGGACGACCACATGTAGAGTTCTCAGTTGGCAGTTCTCGGCCGAGGGAACGTACTTGCTTTCCTCGCTAACAACTGAGAACTGAGAACCATTCGTGCCTTTCGGGCCACCTTCCCCCGCGAGTGGGGAAGGCCGTTGAGGTAGGCCGCAAGGCGACCGGTACACACTCCGAAATCCGACGACCCTCATCCGCCGCTGCGCGGCACCTTCTCCCGGGGGGAGAAGGGACGTTAATCGTCGCTCGGCCCCCCGCCCTCGCCCTCGGCCTCGGTCGGAGTCACGGCGCCCCAGCTCGTCTTGAGGGCCTTGGCCAGGGCGATCCACTGGGGGACTTCCAGAGCCTCGGCGCGGAGGCCGCCGTTGATGGCGAGGGATTGCAGCAGGGCGTCGACGTCGGCCTTGGAGACGCCCTCGGGGGCCATCTTGGCGAGCACGACGCGGATGACCTTGCGGCGGTAGAGGAAGACCTCGCGGACGATCCGGTGGAACCACGCCAGGTCGCCGACGTTCTCGCGCTCGGCCGGGTCGGGACGGATCACCACGACGGCCGAATCGACCTTCGGTCGGGGCCAGAAGACCGAGGGGGGCAAAACGCGGGCGATCTCGATCGTCGCCAGCGCCTGGAGGAGCACGGAGAGGGCGCTGTTCTCGGAGTCGCCGGGGCCGGCGATCATCCGTTCGCCCAGCTCCTTCTGGATGGTGACGACGATCAGCGAAGGCCGGCGTTCGTCGTCGACCATCAGGTTCATGATGAGCGGCGTGGCGATGTTGTACGGGAGGTTCGCCACCAGCTTGAAGGGGCCGCCGTCGCGGCCGCGGTCGAGCGTCTCCAGCACCTCGGGGGCGACGGCGTGTTTGCCGGCCAGGGCGTCAAGGTTCAGCACCTTGGCGTTCGGGAACTCGGCGACCGATTTGGTCGCGAGCGCGGCCATGCCCGGGTCAAGCTCGACGGCGAGCACCTTCGCCCCGCGCGACGCCATCAAGGAGGTCAACGCCCCCGCGCCGGGGCCGACTTCCAGGACCATGTCGCCGGGCTCGATCGCCGCTTGCTCGACGATCAGGTCGTGGATGTTCAGGTCGATGAGGAAGTTCTGCCCGAGCCGATGCCGAGGCGCGAGGCCGTGGCGGTCGAACAGTTTGCGGAGGTAGGACTGGGTCTGCCGCGTCGGTTCTTGGTCGCTCACCGGTTTTGTCCCAGCAGCTTCTGGACGTGCTTGGCCAGGACGTCGGCCTCGATGTTCACGCGGTCGCCGGGCTTGAGCGTCCCCAGTGTGGTGACGCTCAGCGTGTGGGGGATCAGCATGATGGAGAACCCCGCCGGCTCCACGTTCACCAACGTCAGGCTGACGCCGTCGACGGCGATCGAGCCCTTGTCAACCATCAGGACCGTCCAGGCCGGGTCGACGTCGAAGGCGAAGAACTCCCACTCCCCCTCGCGACGGCGCTCGCGGAGGACGGCCGTGGCGTCGACGTGCCCCTGGACGAAGTGGCCGCCGAGACGGTCGCCGACGCGGACCGAGCGCTCCAGGTTGACCGGGTCGCCGACCTTGCGGGCTCCGAGATTCGTTCGGACGAGCGTCTCCGGCCCGGCCTGGACCTCGAACCGCTCCGGGGCCGTGGCGACGACCGACAGGCAGCAGCCGTTGACGGCCACGCTCTCACCGATGGCGAGGGGCGCATCCAGCCCATCCCAGCGGACGGCCAGCCGTTTGCCGCCCTCCTCGTCCGTCATCGCCTCAATCCGCCCCATCGCCTCGACCAGCCCGGTGAACACGCTCGCCTCCCGTGAATTCCCCTTCGACCGCCCTGCAACGTCCTTCCCCGCTTGAGGGGACGGTGGCCGCTCAGGAGTTGTCAGTGATCAGTCGCCAGAGAGGATCATGAGTCCCCACCTCTGAGAACCGAGAACCGGCAACTAATCGCTCCTCGCCGGTCGTCCCCCTCATTTGACCGCTGCGCGGTCTGTCTTCCCCCTCCAGGAGGGAAGACGTCGGAACGTCCGGACTCACTCATTCTACCAGGACGGCGGGGGAACGCTCAGGCCAGGATCGCCTTCACGGGATTCTGGTCGAGGACGCCGGTGAGACGCATGTCGAGGCCCTGGGACTTGAACGTCAGGCGCTTGTGGTCGATCCCCATGCAGTGGAGGATCGTGGCGTTCATGTCGTGGATGTGGACGGGGTCCTTCACGACGTTGTAGCTGAAATCGTCGGTCTCGCCGTGGACCACGCCCTTCTTGATGCCGCCGCCGGCGAACCAGATGGGGAAGCACTTGGGGTGGTGGTCGCGGCCGTAGTTCTCGCGGCTGAGCGGGCCCTGGCAATAAATGGTGCGGCCGAACTCGCCGCCCCAGATCACCAGGGTGTCGTCCAGCAAGCCGCGCTGCTTGAGGTCGGTGATCAGGGCGTAGGTCGCCTGGTCGACGTCCTGGCACTGGGCGGGGAGGTCGCCGGCCAGGTTGCCGTGCTGGTCCCAACCGCGGTGGAAGATCTGGACGAAGCGGACGTCGCGCTCGGCGAGGCGACGGGCGAGCAAGGCGCAGCGGGCGAACGAGCCCGGGCGGTGGACGTCGGGCCCGTACATGTCGAGGACGTGTTGGGGCTCGCTGGCGACGTCCGTCAGCTCGGGGACGCTCGTCTGCATCCGGAAGGCCATCTCGTACTGGGCGATGCGAGCCTGCGTCTCCGGATCGGTGAAGGCGTCGTACTCCTTCTGATTGAGGCGGTTGATCGCATCGAGCGTGCGCCGGCGGACCGACGAATCGACGCCCGAGGGGTTCGACAGGAAGAGCACCGGGTCGCCGGTCGCTCGCAGCGAGACCCCCTGGTGCTTGCTGGGGAGGAACCCCGCGCTCCAGAGGCGGTTGTAGAGGGCCTGCGCGGGGGTCTTGCTCGACCACGTCGGCGTCATGACGACGAACGCGGGGAGGTCGCGGTTCATCGTCCCCAGGCCGTAGCTCAGCCAGGAGCCCAGGCTGGCGCGGCCGGGGACCTGATTGCCCGTGCAGATGTAGGTGACGGCCGGGTCGTGGTTGATCGCCTCGGTCCAGACCGTCTGCACGAGGGAGATCTCGTCGACGATCTTGGACGTCCAGGGGAGCAACTCGCTCACCCACATGCCGGACTGGCCCTGCTTGGCGAACTTGAACTTCGAGGGCGCGACGGGGAAGCGGGCCTGGCCGCTGGTCATCGTGGTCAGGCGCTGGCCGTTGCGGATGGACTCCGGCAGGTCCTTGTCGTACATCGCCTCCATCTTCGGCTTGTAGTCGAAGAGGTCGAGCTGCGACGGCCCGCCGTTCATGTGGAGGTAGATCGCCCGCTTGGCCTTGGGGGCGAAGTGGGGGAGGCCGGGGAGACCGCCGGTGTCGACCGGGAGCTTGGGCGCGGCCGGGTCGCCGCCGAAGGCGATCCCCTCGCGCGCCATGAGGTCGGCCAGGGCGGCGGCGCCGAGGCTCATCACGCCGGCTCGGCCGAAGAAGCTGCGACGGGTTTCCAGGTTGACTCGCTCGCGGATCGGGTCCATCGGACGTCTCCCGGTGGGGGGCTGGGCTGGGGGCTCAGCCCCGGGTCACGACCTCGTCGAGGTTCAGGATGATGTTGCCGATCATCGTCCAGGGCGCCAGCTCGCGGGGATCGGCGGCCGGGTCGGGCTTGGTCGCGCCCGACTCGATCAGGGCCTTGGCTTCCTCGGGCTTGGCGGCGTAGTGGGCGGTGAGATCCTTGAGCGCGGACGACAGCTCGGACAACTCGCCGGCCTCCGGGGCGCGGCCGACGGCCAGGCGGAACATCCGGGCGAGGCGGTCGTCGGTGCTCCCGCCGGCCTCGCGACGGGCCCGTTCGGCCAGGGCCCGCGAGGCCTCGACGAACTGGGTCTCGTTGAGCAGCAGGAGCGCCTGGAGGGGCGTGTTGGTGCGCTCGCGGCGGACGCGGCACGACTCGCGCGAGGGGGCGTCGAGCGTGGTCATCTGCGGCGGGGGCGCGGTCCGCTTCCAGAAGGTGTAGAGACTGCGGCGGTGGACCTTCTCGACTCCTTCGTCGGCCTTGAAGTCCTTGGTGTTGCTGCCGGAGTACGCCACGGCCTCCCAGAGCCCGGACGGCTGGGGCGGCTTCACGCTCGGCCCGCCCATGGTCTCGACTAGCAGGCCCGACGAGTAGAGCGCCTGGTCGCGGATCGTCTCGGCGTCCAGGCGGAACCGGGGCCCGCGGGCGAGGAGGCGGTTTTCCGGGTCCTTCGTCAGCCCCTCGGGCGTGGCGCGGGAAGACTGGCGGTAGGCGGCCGTGGAGACCAGCCGGCGGACCATCCGCTTCACGTCCCAACCCTCCTCGCGGAACGTCGAGGTGAGCCAGTCGAGCAGCTCAGGATGGCTGGGGGGCTCGCCCTGGGCGCCGAAGTCTTCCGAGGTCTTCACCAGGCCCGTGCCGAAGACCTGCTGCCAGATCCGGTTGACCGCCACGCGGGCCGTCAGCGGGTGCTCGGGGGCGACCAGCCACTTCGCCAGCGCCAGACGGTCGGCCGGGGCGTCGGAGGGGAGGGGGGGGAGGAACGAGGGGACCGCGCGGCCGACCTTGTCCTTGGGCTGGTCGTACTCGCCGCGGTTCAGGATGAACGCCGGCTTGGGCTCGCCGGCCTTCTCACGGAAGATCAGGGTCGTCGCGACCTGCCCGTCCAGCTTCGCCTTCTCGGCCTCGGCCTGGACGATCTCCTCGCGGATCGGGGCGACGGCATCCTCAGCGCCCGACCAGCCGGCGGCCAGGAACTGGTCGATCAGTTGCTTGCGCTCGGCGTCGGTCCGCTTGTCGCGGGCCTTCTTGAGGATCGCCTTGACCGGGTCGGGGAGCCCCGCCCCGTTGTCGACGAGGCGGTCGCGGATCCAGGCGGTCAGGTTCGGGTACGTCCGCCCTTCCTGAGGCGTGGTGGTGCGGATGCCGGATTCATCGAAGTAGACGGCGCCGTCGAACAGCGTGAACGCCCAGCCTTCGATCTGCGTCCCTTTGGCGATGCCGAGTTTCGCGACGGGGACCTCCAGCCGGACCCACTCGCCGTCGATGGGGAGGTCGCCGATCCGCAGGCGTTCGGTGGTGCCGGCCTTGCCCCAGTCGATCTTGTCGTCGCCCCAGAACGCCCGGTGCGACCAGTTGCCGGCCGTCTTCCACTGGAGCATGATCTCCTTGGGGGGCCGCCTGGGGTCGATGTAGACGTGGGCGAAGAGGACGTCCCCCTTGCCGACCTTGAGCTTCGGGCCGCCGGCCTCGATGATCTTCTGCATCAGCCCCTTGGCCTGGACGCGGAGCGCCTTGCGGCCGGTCTTGACCGGGACGTCGCCGGCGGGGGCGAAATCGCCGTCGCCCGACTCGGTCGCGCCGGCGGGGGGGCCGTCGTCGATCCAGGCGAAGTCCTCGCGAGAGACGACCTCCGCCAGCTTCTCATCGACCTTCGGGTCGTAGGCCGCGGCGATCCGCGCCTTTTCGGTCTCGGCCTTCGTCTTCAGCCCGGCGATCTTGGCGTCGGCCGCCGCCAGCGCGACGGCCTGCTCCGGGGTAGGCGTCTTCTGGAACGGCGCCCAGCGCGAGATGTTGCCGTCCATCGCGGGGCCGTCGATGTTGTTGAAGAACGCGAAGAGTTGATAATACTCTTTCTGGCTGATGGGATCGTACTTGTGATCGTGGCAGCGGGCGCAGGCGACCGTCAGACCGAGGAAGACCGAGCCGTTGGTGTCGACCTGATCGGCGACGTTCCGGGTGTAGACTTCCTGTTCGATCGAGCCTCCCTCGGAGGTCGAGACGTGGCAGCGGTTGAACCCGGTCGCGATCAGCATGTCGGCCGTGGGGTTCGGCAGCAGGTCCCCGGCGAGCTGCTCGACGATGAAGCGGTCGAAGGGCTTGTCTTCGTTGAAGGCGCGGACGACCCAGTCGCGATAGGCCCACATCTCGCGGAAGTTGTCCAGGTGCAGGCCGTGGGTGTCGCCGTATCGGGCGGCGTCGAGCCAGTAACGGGCCATGTGCTCGCCGTACCGGGGCGAGTCCAGCAGGCGGTCGACGGCCTTCTCATAGGCGGCGTCGATCCCGACGGCGGCGACCGCCGACAGGAAGGCGTCGGCCTCGGCGGGGGTCGGCGGCAGGCCGGTCAGGTCCAGTGTGACCCGGCGCAGGAGGGTTGCCGGATCGGCCTGCGGGCCGGGCTTCAGCCCCTCGGCCTCAAGGCGGCCCAGGAGGAAGGCGTCGACTGGTCCCCGTGGCCAGGCGGCGTTCGCGGGCTTGGGGGCCTCGGGTTTGCGGACGGGCTGGAAGGCCCAGTGCCCGCTCCACGGGGCGCCCTGGGCGATCCACCGCTTGAGGACGTCGATCTGGGCGGGCGTCAGCTCCTTGCCCGACTTCTTGGGGGGCATGACCATCTCGGCGTCGTCGGTCTCGACGCGGAAGATCAGGCCGCTGTTCTCCAGGTCCCCCGGAACGACCGCCGCGTCGCCGGACTTCAGCTTGGCGATCGCCCCCTCGTGGGTGTCCAGCCTCAGGCCGGCCTTGCGCTCCTTCTCGTCGAAGCCGTGGCAGGCGAAGCAGGCGTCGGACAGGATCGGCCGGACGTCGCGGTTGAAGTCGACCTTGGCGCCGACCGGGGCGGTGGCGGCCGGTCCCTCGGCGCGGGCCGGGACGAAAGTCGTCGCGATCAACGCGGCCGCAACGGCCGCGATCGGTCGTGGACTGAGAACCATCGAGGATCTCCCGGGGGCGGGGGCGGTTCGTCGGCGGGGCTGGCGGCGTGTTCAAGAGCCCTTTAACTTACCATCCCGACTCCCCCGGGGGAAAGCTTTTTGGAAAGGCGTGCGGGTCAGGCAGCCGGTTGGGCCGGATGCGACCGCCTGACGACGGCGAAAGCCGCCGGCGCACCCAGTGCAATCAGGACAATCGACGAGGGTTCCGGGGCGGCTTCCGACGACCGTGTGAGGAGCGTGCCGGACCCGCTGCGCCTGTTGCCGTACTGGGATTCGGTGATGATGATCGACCCAGAGCCCGAGGAAATCGGGGTGAACTCCGCGGTGAGAAACTGCCCGCCGCTGGCGAAGAGGCTGAACGACCCCTGGGCGTAAGTCACGGAGAAATAGTGGTCGTCGGCCACCGAGGGAACATAGTAATTCCCGGAGAAGAACATCGAGCTTCCATTGATGATGGCGGACGACGTCGACATGCTGATCGAGAGCAGCCTCTGCAAGTCGTCGCTGTAGGTGAACGTGCCGCTGGCCGTCCCCGCGCTCGAGGCGGGGACTCCAGGCAGCGTCGACGCGTTGTTCAGCCCGATCGAGAACTGGTAGACGACGTCCGCGGCGGCCTGCTCCGCCTGTCCGACCGTCGCCAGCAAAATCAAAGAGTTGATCAGGGTGAACCGCTTCATGGGTCGCTCGCCTACTGCTGAGTGGGGCGATTGAGACGGCGAGAGGATGCGTCTCGCGTCGCCGCCGCCCACCGACGCGTGAGCGTCGTGTCGAGTCAGCTTTGGATCATGCCAGCAATGTGCTTCGAAATTCACGCATGATGAAAAACATCAACACGAGATTCCATAATAGGCTGTTGACGGCTTGTGTAAGCGGCGGTCGGTGGCCTGATCGCGCGTGGGTTGGTTTTCAAACCTGGCGGCCGACCGCTCGCCGGTGATTGCCAAGGGGGGTGGCGGGTCGGTGGACGCGGCCTTGTGTCGGCCCGCTCGACCGTGCGAGAATAAGAAGGTCGACCGAGAGTCGGCCCCTCCTTGCCAGCGCTGCGCTCTGATCCTCCCGGTTTCGGATTCCCGGCCCTCGTCGAGAGTCGCGCCCGCATGAAGCGTTTCATCACCAGTTTCGGGACGGTGGGACTTCTGGCCGCGTCCGCGACGATCGCGTCGGCCGACGACCGGGTCGACTACAATCGGGACGTCCGGCCGATCCTGGCGAAGGCCTGCTTCGCCTGCCACGGGTCCGACGCCAAGGCCCGCGCGGCGGATCTGCGGCTGGACGTCCGCGACGAGGCCGTGAAATCGACCGACGACCGCGAGCCGGCCTTCGTCCCCGGCGATCCCTCGGCGAGCGTGGCGATCGAAAAGATCCTGGACGAGGACGACACCCTGCGCATGCCTCCTCGCAAGGCGGGGCCGCGGCTCGACCCCGCGCAGGTGGACGTCCTCAAACGATGGGTCGCCCAGGGGGCGGAGTATGCCGAGCACTGGGCGCTCGTCCCGCCGCAAGCGCCCGCGCAACCGGCCGTCGCTGAGGCCGGCTGGACCCGTGATTCGCTCGACGCCTTCATCCTGGCCCGGCTGGAGAGCGAGGGGATGCGGCCCTCGCCCGAGGCCGACCGCGCGACGCTCTTCCGCCGGATCAGCCTCGACCTTCGCGGCCTGCCGCCGACGATCGCCGAGGCCCGCGCCTTCGCCGAGGACCCCGCGCCCGACGCCTACGAGAAGGCCGTCGACCGTTTCCTGGCCGATCCCGCCTTCGGCGAGCGGTGGGCGCGGCCGTGGCTCGACCTGGCCCGCTACGCCGATTCCGCCGGCTACGGCTCAGACCCGCTCCGGACGATCTGGGGATATCGCGACTGGCTGATCGCCGCCCTCAACGCGAACACGCCCTTCGACCGCTTCACCATCGAGCAGATCGCCGGCGACCTCCTCCCGAACGCGACCGACCGCGACCGCGCCGCGACGGCCTTCCATCGCAACACGATGACCAACACCGAAGGCGGTACGGACGACGAGGAGTTCCGCATCGCCGCCGTGAAGGACCGGGTCGACGTGACCTTTCAGGCCTGGATGGGTCTGACGATGGGCTGCGCCAAGTGCCACTCGCACAAGTACGACCCGATCAGCCACGAAGAGTATTACTCGGCCTTCGCCGTCTTCAACCAGACGACCGACGCCGACCGCCCCGACGAGGCCCCCGTCATCCCCTGGATGACCCCCGAGGACGCGAAGCGGCTGGAAAAGATCGAAGCCCAGATCGGCAAACTCAAGAAACGGCAGGAAACCCTCGTCGGCCCGCCGGAGAAGAAGAAGCTCGACGAGATCGCCAAGTTGGAAAAATCGAAGGCCGGCTTCCCGACACTCCCCGTCATGGTCGAATTGGCCCCCGACAAGCGGCGCGTGACGCGCGTCTTGATGAAGGGGAACTTCCTCGACCCCGGCCCCGAGGTTTCCGCCGGTCTGCCCAAGGCCCTCGGGCCGAAGCCCGAAGGCTTCGTCGACCGCCTGACACTGGCGAAGTGGCTGGTCGACCGTCGCAACCCGTTGACGGCCCGCGTGGCGGTCAACCGAACGTGGGCGACGCTCTTCGGGACGGGGATCGTCGCCACCGAGGAGGACTTCGGGACTCAGGGCGAGCCTCCCAGCCATCCTGAGCTGCTCGACCGCCTGGCCGTCGACTTCATGGAGTCGGGCTGGGACGTGAAAGGGCTGATCCGGCGGCTCGTTTGCTCGGCGACGTATCGGCAGTCGGCCCGTGCGACCAGGGAGATGCTGACGAAAGACCCGCGCAACCGACTGCTCGCCCGCTTCCCGCGCGTCCGCCTGGACGCTGAGGCCGTCCGCGATCAGGCCCTGGCGCTCTCGGGGCTGCTCGCCCGCAAGATCGGCGGGCCGAGCGTCTTCCCCGTCCAGCCTGAGGGGCTCTGGCAGGCCGCGTTCAACGGCCAGCGGACATGGAAGACGAGCGACGGGACCGACCGGCATCGTCGCGGGCTCTACACCTTCTGGCGGCGGACCGTCCCGTATCCCTCGATGGCCGCGTTCGACGCCCCCAGCCGCGAGCTTTGCTCGGTGAAGCGCGTCCGGACCAACACGCCGCTCCAGGCGCTCGTCACGCTCAACGACCCGGTGTACGTCGAGGCCGCGCAGGGCCTCGCGCGGAGGATGGTCCGCGATGGCGGATCGTCGCCCGAGGATCGCGTCCGCCATGGGCTGGAGTTGTGCCTCGGCCGACCGGCCCGCGACGAGGAGGTCATCCCACTTCTGTCGCTCTACGCGGCGCAGCTCGACCGCTACCGTCGCGATCCATCCGCCGCGACCGCTCTGGCCACGGACCCGATCGGCCCGCTCCCCGATGGGCTGGACGCAGCCGAGGCCGCCGCATGGACGGCCGTGGCCAACGTGCTCTTGAATCTCGACTCCGTTCTGACCCGAGGGTGACGCCGTGGGATTGGAAGCGAACCTCGACCTGCGTCAGATCCTCCACATGCGGCTCGCCCGAGCGGAGACGCGCCGGCAGTTCCTGCGGCGCTCGCAGATGGGGCTGGGGGCGATTGCGCTGGCCGGGTTGACGGGCTCGACGCGGGCCGGCGGCGAGGCCGACGCCGCGCCGGCGATTCCTCGACGTCCGGCGAAAGCGAAGAGCGTTATCTATCTTCATATGTCCGGAGGTCCTCCGCAGCAGGATCTCTTCGACTACAAGCCGCTCCTGAACAAGCACCACATGGAGCCCTGTCCGGAGGAGCTTCTCAAGGGCCAGCGGTTCGCGTTCATCAAGGGGCGTCCCAAGATGCTGGGGACCCCTCACAAATTCGCCCGCCGCGGCGAGAGCGGCCAGTGGATGAGCGACATTCAGCCGAATCTCGCCGAGGTGATCGACGAGACGACGGTGATCCGGTCGATGATCACGACCGAGTTCAACCACGCGCCGGCGGAGTTGTTCATGTTCACGGGTTCGCCCCGGAACGGCGGCGCTGCAATGGGCTCGTGGATCACGTACGGGCTGGGATCGGAGAATCGCGATCTGCCCGGCTTCGTGGTGATGATCAGCGGCGGCACCGACCCGACCGGCGGCAAGGCGCTGTGGAGCCCCGGATTCCTGCCAGGGATCTTCCAGGGCGTGCAGTGTCGGACGGTGGGCGACCCGGTGCTCTACGTCGGCGACCCCAAGGGGATGACTCGCGAGGACCGGCGGCGCACGCTCGACGCGCTCGATCGTCTGAATGAGATCGAGGCCCGCGAGCACGGCGACCCCGAGACGTTGACGCGGATCGGCCAGTATGAGCTGGCCTTCCGGATGCAAGCGAGCGTCCCGGACGTGATGGACGTGGGCCGCGAACCGCAGGCGATCCTGGAGGAGTACGGCGCCGTCCCCGGCGCGGCGTCGTTCGCCAACAACTGCCTGCTCGCCCGCCGCCTGGTCGAACGGGGCGTCCGTTTCGTCCAGTTGTTCGACTGGGGATGGGACTGCCACGGCACCAGTGCGGGGAACGACATCGTCGAGTTCTTGCCGAAGAAGTGCAAAGAGGTGGATCGGCCGATCGCCGCCCTGATCCGAGACCTGAAACGCCGAGGGCTGCTCGACGAGACGATCGTGGTCTGGGGCGGCGAATTCGGCCGGACGTCGATGAATGAGGCCCGTGGCGGCTCCACGTTCCTGGGCCGCGACCACCACCCGCACTGCTTCACCCTCTGGGCGGCCGGCGGCGGCTTCAAGGCCGGCGCGGCCGTCGGCGCGACCGACGAACTCGGCTCCTCCATCGCCGTCGACCCGGTCCCCGTCCACGACTTCCAGGCCACGCTCCTGCACCTCCTGGGCCTGGACCCGTTCACCTTCCGCTACCCCGACCAGGGCCTCCAGCAACGCCTCATCGGCGTCGAGGAGGGCGTTAAGGTCCGCAAGGATCTTATAGCCTGAGCAAGTCGTCGAATCGTCTGAACCCGTCGTCGAATTCTCGGATTTTCTCGACGGTTGGGGACCACCATCAAGGTACAGGGATGCCTCAGCGTCTCCCGGTTCCTTGGCAATACGATGGTCTGCAACGTCCAGGATTTCGAGCGACGATCGAAGTCGCTTCTCCCGGCAGGAGATGTCAGCCCGAGGACCCTCACCCGTCGCTTCGGGCCAATCCTCTTCCGGGGGACCGCTGACACGACGTTGACTTCAAGGAGGATCAACCCCAACGGCCTTCCCCCGCGAGGGGGGAAGACGTCTTGATCGCCGACGCCGAAGAAGTCTTGGGTGGTCAGGGCGGGAGATGAGACTTTGAGGCGGGGCGATCTGTGTGGAACACGGTTTTTTGTCGAACGAAGCCACCCGGGTTCGTTGAAATCGGAATGATGGCAATGGTTTGCGTCATTGGGTCCGTTGGCTTCGTTCGCGGGCGAAGCCATTGGTGGATCACCTGGCGGCGGGGCTGGTCGCCTGGTCGACGACCACGCGGAGGCGGGTCTCGGGGGAGACCGGGCGGCCGGCGGCGACGTCGGCCTCGGTGAAGACGGCCATGAGGATTTGACGGTCTCGGGTGCGGTTGTAGTCGTAGGTCAGATAAATCCGTCCGTCTGGATCCTGCACGCCGTCCGGGTAGGAGACCCCCTTGCGGTCGTCGATCATCAGGCCGCCCGTCCAGGTCCGGCCGTCGTCGTCGGACAGGCGGGCGATCAGGTGCGACCGGGCTTTGCCTTCAGGAGGCTGATGGGCGACCAGCAGCAGCTTGCCCGACCGCAGACGGCGGATGAAGAAGCGGCTGTCGACGTGAGGGATGGTCGACCGCCGGCCCTCGCTCCATGTCAGGCCGCCATCGGTCGAGTCGGCCTCGCCGATGCCGTACTTGGTCCGGACGAGCATCCAGAGCGAGCCGTCGCGACGCTCGACGATCGAGTGCTCGTCGAAGGCGCGCTCGGGGACGATCGTCTTTCCCCGGGGCGTCCAGTTCGCGCCCCGGTCGGTCGAGGCGACGACGTGGGCGCCGGTCCCCAGGTTCGACGCGCGGCGATGGCCGGCGTCGGCCGTGGCGGGGCGTTCCCAGACAGCGACGGGGAGGAGCCAGGTCCCGTCGGACGTGACGGTCGGCTTGTTCATCATGATGCCGTCGCAAAGCCGGCGCGGGGTGGACCAGGCCGGGGCCTCCGCGTTCGGGTTGTCGGTCGAGATCGTCCACACCCCGGCGCGACCGTCCCACCACTGGTACGACTGGGCCCAGAAGAGGTGCAGCCGGCCGTCGGGGTCGAGCCACAGGCAGGGATCGTAGGCCCGGACGGGTCCCGGCGGGTCGACCACGAGCTTCGGTCCCGACCAGGTCTTGCCGTCGTCGCCGCTGGTCGTCAGGACGACATAGTTGGATTCGCCCTCGCCGTCGCCGCCGGCGTACCAGGTCGCCCAGAGCCGGCCGCCCAGGGGGCGCTCGATCCCCGGGATCCCCTGAAACGGCCGTGCCGTTGATGCGTACTCCGGGCCCGGTTGGGTGTTCACGACGACCGGCTTCAGGGACGCGTCCTGCGCCCGGACGACGCCGACCGCCGCGGCCGCCAGCAAGATCCCGATCGCGATTCCCACCGTCCGCTCGTCGTGTCGTCGCATGGTCGCACCTCCGTCGTTCGCCCGACTGTAACAGCAGGCGAGGGCGTCGGCGATGGTGGGCTTCGAAAAGGGAACGCGGCCCCGGGTTGCCTCTCGGCCGCCCAGCGCCGCGTTGTGGTGAAGGAGACAGGGAACTCGGGACGCATCCCGAGCCGCGATTCAAGAGCCTCCACTGAGATGGTGCGAATTCATGGCGAGGTGAGGATGAGTGCGTCGCTCCTCCCCCTCGGCGTCGCGGGTCGCTCTAGGATTTCTGTCCGAAGAGGACCGTGCGTAACCGGATGCTTCCCGCCGAATCGGCGTCGAACATGCCCTCCTGGAACCATCTCGTCCAGCCTCGCGTCCTGCGTGATTCCCGACGGACCCCGTAAATCTTGCGACGCTTCTTCGGGCTCATGGTCGCCTCCGTGGGGGTTTCGATTTGTCGAAAGACATGGACGATCGACTGACATCGCAAGCCGCGTACCATTCCGGTCGCGGGCCGCGAGAAATCACCGTCGACCGCACTGAAATCATAGGAGAATTCCTGGGGCCTTTCTCGCTTCGTCGATTTTTTTCACGGATCCGCGACAACACGACGCGGAAAACCGGCCCTCGCGGGGGCGTGGCTCCAGCAGTCGAGGCGCGGTACGCTCGGTTCTTTGGCGAATGTGCATTCGTCGTGAGCAAATTTCGACCACGGTTCGGTCGTTTCGACAATCGCGGAGGTGTCATGGCGACTTCTGCACCTATCACTGGATGGTCCCTCCGGTCGTGGTTCGTCACGCTCGCGGTGCTGCATGCAGGGGCTCTCGCGATGGCCGAGGAGCCGGCCGCGAAGGCGCTTCAGCTTCGGTACGACCGCCCCGCCCGCGAATGGTTGGAGGCCCTGCCGCTCGGCGACGGCCACCTGGGGGCGATGGTCTACGGCGGGTTTCCTTCGGAACGAATCGCCCTGAACGACGGGACGCTCTGGTCGGGGGGACCGAAGGACGGCGACAACCCGGAAGCCCTCAAGGCTCTACCGGAGATCCGCCGCCTGATCGCCGAGGAGAAGTACGCCGAGGCCCACGCTTACGCCAAGAAGATGCAAGGCCCGTTCACCCAGAGCTACCAGCCGATGGGCGACCTGCTGCTGACGTTCCCAGCCGTCGAAGGGGGCACGACCGATTACCTCCGCACGCTCGACCTGGACCAGGCCGTGGCGACGACCACCTATAAGGCGGGGGGCGTGACGTATACGAGGGAGCTTTTCACCTCCAACCCCGACCGCGTTCTCGTCGCCCGACTGACGGCGGACCGTCCCGGGGCTTTGGCCTTTGAGGCGAAGCTTGCCAGCAAGCAGCGGTTTCACACGAAGGCCGACGGCGACGCGCTGGTCCTCGTCGGCCAGGCCCCCGCGAACGCCGATCCGGTCTACCACAAAACGGCCGAGCCGATCTCCTACAACGATGACGCGGGGATCCGTTTCGAGGTTCGCGTGAAGGTGCTCGCCGACGGCCAGGTCTCCGTCTCGGGCGATGCGATCCGAGTCGCCGGCGCGACGACCGCGACCTTGCTCCTGACCGACGCGACGAGCTTCAACGGGTTCGACAGATCGCCTGTCCGCGAGGGCCTCGACCCGGCGCCGATTGCGGCGGAACGTCTCGCGAAGGCCGCGGCCAAGACCTACGAGACGCTCAGAGATAATCACATCCAGGATTATCAACGCCTGTTTCGTCGGGTGGCGATCGACCTGGGGCCGTCCGCGCCCGGGGCTCTGGACGTATCGACCGACGAGCGGGTGAAGCGGTTCGGCGCGAAGGACCCGGGGATGGTCGCACTCCACTTTCAGTACGGCCGATACCTGCTGATCGCCAGCGCCCGTTCCGGCGGACAGCCGCCCAACCTGCAAGGGCTCTGGAACGACGAGTTGTTCCCTCCCTGGAGCAGCAATTACACCATCAACATCAACACTGAGATGAACCACTGGCCGGCGGAGGTCGCCAACCTGGCCGAGTGCCACGCGCCATTGTTCGCCATGATCCGCGACCTGGCCGTCAACGGTGCGAAGACGGCTCGGGTCAACTACGGTTGCAACGGCTGGGTCGCCCACCACAACACGGACCTCTGGAAGCAGTCGGCGCCGGTGGGGGCGTTTGGCAAGGGGGACGCCACCTGGGCGTTCTGGCCGATGGCCGGGCCATGGCTCTGCCGTCACCTCTGGGACCACTACGCCTTTGGCGGCGACGAGGCGTTCCTGCGCGAGACCGCTTATCCGTTGATGAAAGGCTCGGCGGAGTTCTGCCTGGACTGGCTCGTCGAGGACGCCAGCGGTCGATTGACCACCTCGCCCTCGACGTCCCCCGAGAACCAGTTCATCGGTCCCGACGGCAAGCGTTCAGCCGTGAGCGCGGGGAGTTCGATGGACCTTGAGTTGATCCACGACCTGTTCGCCCACTGCATCACCGCCTCGAAGGTTCTCAAGACCGACGACGCCTTCCGCGGCAAGCTCGAAGCGGCGATGGCGAAGCTGGCCCCGCTCCAGATCGGGCCGGACGGCCGGCTGCAGGAGTGGTCGAAGCCCTTCCGAGAGGCCGAGCCGAAGCACCGTCACGTCTCGCACCTCTGGGCCGCTTATCCGGGCGACCAGATCACCCAGCGGACGCCCGACCTTCAGGAGGCCGTGAAGAAGTCGCTGATCGCGAGGACCGACCAGGGGACAGGCTGGTCGACCGGCTGGAAGGTCTGCCTGTGGGCCCGGCAAGGAGACGGCGACCACGCCTTCGGGCTGATCCAGCGGACGCTGACGCTCGGCCCCGGCGGCGTGTACGCGAACCTGTTCGGCAGCCATCCCCCGTTCCAGATGGATGGCAACTTCGCCTTCCCCGCGGGGGTCTCCGAGATGCTCCTGCAAAGCCACGAGGCCGACGGCGACGTCCATCTCCTCCCCGCCTTGCCTACGGCCTGGCCGACGGGCTCCGTCAAGGGCCTCCGCGCTCGAGGCGGCTTCGAGGTCGACCTCGCCTGGAAGGACGGCAAGCTAACCTCCGCCGTGATCCGATCCAATCTCGGCCGCAAGGCGACGGTCCGCACCGCCGGCAAGGCCGTGACGATCGAGACGAAGCCGGGCGGGACGTATACAATCGATGCAGGTTTGATCGTGCGTCCCGGGGCGTGAACTGTGTGGCCCCCTGATTTTGTCGGAGGTCCTTCATCGTGAGCACGACCGCCGCGCTTCCGGTTCTCGACGCCGCGCTCGCCTCGCGGCTGTCGAGGATCAGCGTCGACCAATATGACCGCCTTGTCGCGGCCGGCGCGATTTTCGACGCCGAGGCCGTGGAACTGATCGAAGGGCTCTTCGTGAACAAGATGGGCCGTAACCGTCCCCACGTGCTGGCGGGCAAGCTCGGGCTCGCGGCCTTGCAGCGGATCGTCCCGGCGGGCTGGCACGTCGCCAAGGAGGATCCGGTCCGGGCTTCGGACTGGAGCAAGCCGGAGCCCGATCTGGCGGTCGTTCGGGGAGGGATCACGGACTATGTCGACCGTGACGTGACGGCGGCCGACGTCGGGCTCGTCGTCGAGATTGCCGAATCGAGCCTGGCCGTCGGCCGCGACGTCATGGGCCGCCTGTACGCCGCGGGCGGCATCCCCTGCTACTGGGTCGTCAACCTCGTCGACGGCCTCGTCGAGGTCTATTCCGATCCCGACCTCGCCGCCGGCTACCGATCACGACAGGATCACCGCCGAGGAGAGACGATTTCGGTGACGCTCGACGGCGTCGAGGTCGGACGCGCGACCGTCGACGAGTTGTTGACGGGCAAGCCGAGCGCCTGAGCGCGGTCAGGGCTTGGGCTTCTCACGGTCGAAGACCATGAGGGTCCAGTGGTCGCCGGGGTCGGCGCGGAAGGTGGTGGGTCGGGGTTGGTCGGGGTCGGCGGTGCAGAGGGTGAGGCGGTCGCCTTCGAGCTTGTAGAGGCCGCGGACGACCTTGTCGCGGCCGGGGCCCCCGTCGGCGTGGACGTCGATGGTCCTGGGGTCGGACTTGGTGTTGAGGACGATCGTGGATCCGGAGAAGCTCTTGCCGTCGCGTCGCCAGACCACGCGGTCGCCGTCGACTTCGCGGGTGATCGAGCGGACGACGGCCTCGTCCGTCTCCTTCCCCTCGCGGCGGAAAGAGACGGACCGCCAGACGCCCTGGTGCCTCGCCAGCTCCGCCTTCACCTCGGGCGAGGGTTCGGGCGACTGTGTGACGAGGGCCAGGGCGAGGCACGCAACAACGATCGATTTCATGTCGACGTAATTCAACTCAACCGAAGAGGCGGGTGACGGCCTCGGCCTTGACCAGCTCGCGGGGCTGGTTCAGGTGGTTCATGACCATCGTGGCCGGGTCGATGCCGAAGGCGTGGTAAATGGACGCCAGCAGCTCGCCGGGGTGGACCGGGTCGGTGAGCGGGGCGGAGCCGGTCTTGTCGGACGAGCCGTGGACGTGGCCCCGGCGGATCCCCGCGCCGGCGAGAAGGGCCGTGTAGCAATACGGCCAGTGGTCGCGGCCGTCTGGGCTGTTGCCGTTGCCCGAGGTGCTGACCCCCTTGCGCGGGCTGCGGCCGAACTCGCCCACGGCGACGACGAGGGTCTCGTCGAGCATGCCGCGGCGGTCGAGGTCCGTCAGCAGGCCGGAGAGGCCCTGGTCGAGCATCGGGCCGGACTTGTCCTTCATCCGCTCGGTCAGGCCGATGTGGTGGTCCCACGAGTGGTTGTCGGAGTTGGCGACCTTGGGCCAGATCACCTCCACGACGCGGGCGCCGGCTTCGATGACGCGGCGGGCCAGCAGGCAGCTCTGGCCGAAGGTGTTGCGGCCGTACAGGTCGCGGGTGGGCTCGTCCTCGGCGGAGAGGTTGAACGCGTCGCGGGCGCGGCCGGATACGACCAGGCTGAGAGCACGGTCGTAGTATTCGTCGAGCTTGTAGTCGGCCACGGCCTCGTCAACGGCCTTCATACCCGCGGAGAGGGCGTCGCGGAGCTTGGCCCGGCGCTGGAGACGGAGGGCGAAGACCTCGGGCCGGAGCTGAAGGTCGTCGACCTTGATCCGGTCCATCTTGGTCATGTCCATGTCGTCGCCGTCGGGGAACAGCGTGTAGGGGTCGAAGGCCTTGCCGAGGAACCCGGCGGTGCCGCCCTTGCCGACGACGTTGCTCTCCTGCAGCGGCCGGGGGAGCATGACGAACGGGAGCATGGGGACGGTCTGCGGCCGCAGCCGGACGATCTGCGAACCGAAGTTGGGGAAGTCCTTGGGGCTGGGGGGCTCAAGCTGGCCTGACGGGCTGACCTTGTCGGTGGTGTACCCGGTCATCATCTGGTAGATGGCCGCGGTGTGGTTGAACAGGCCGTTGGGGGTGTAGCTCATCGAGCGGACGAGCGTGAACTTGTCGGAGACCTGCGCGAGCTTGGGCAGGATCTCCGTGAAGTCGATCCCCGGCACCTTGCTGTTGATCCGCTTGAACTGGCTGCGGACGTTCTCCGGCAGGTCGTCCTTGGGGTCCCACAGGTCCAGGTGGCTGGGCCCGCCCTGAAGGTAGACCATGATGATGCTCTTGGCCTTCCCCCACCCTGGCGCCGTCTTCGAAGGGGACGCCCCCGCGGCTCGCGCCGTGGCCGCCTGAAGCTGGAACAAGGTCCCGAGCCCGACCCCCATCAGCCCCGACCCTCCCACGCGAAGGATGTCGCGCCGGGTCGTTCCAAGCTGCGGGTCGCACAGATCCTTGCCGGACTGTCCGGGGACGATGATCATCGGCGGGGCTCCCTGAGGGGCGGAGAGTGATGGCGACCAGTGCGACGCGGGGTTATTCGGTTGCGGATCCATTCAGAGAGAGCGGCGGGCTCGGATGCTCGAATTCCATGTTTCCGGCCGACGTCTTGAGTTCATCCGGCGTCCGCAAGAGGAGCATGTTGACGTCTGAGCTGACCTCTTCGTCCAGTTCGTCCAGGTGATCCCAGATGAGGTCGTTTCGCTCGCTTCGGCTCAGTTTCTCGAAGCTCGGGTCGACGATCCGAATTCGGATGGAATACAGGCTGTACCGATAAATGGTGATCTGAGCAAGCGGGTGGGTCGCCTGGTATTCCTGCAGTTTGGAGGCGATCGCTTCAAGTGACGCGTCGGAGCCGCCTCGAATCTCAACGGACATCTTAAAGTCTCCCGTGGGCCCATTCCATGATCGCATCGACCGCCTTGAGGAAGGAGCGGGCGTCTCGGTCGCTCAGGGAGGCCGTTGAGTAGCGGAGTTCCGTGGACCAATCCTCAACGAGCGTGAAAGCTCGCGTGATCTCCGCCGGAAGCGCCGCGCCTCCCCTTTCACGATACCAGGACTTCAGCCGATCGTAGTCATGAGCTTTGGCTCCTCGGAAGAGATCGAGAGCGGCGGTCGTCTGCGAGTTCGGGGTCAGCGAGAGAATCAGCGACTTGAGGACGCATTCGACGCCGTATCCCGCAAGGTAAACGGCTCCCGTCGTGAATGAGGCTTCAAGGAGAATCTGGGCTTCATCGCGTCGCTGTGAAGCGCAGCGGAAGAACCGCCGGGCTTCCTTGGAACTTGGAATCGCCACTGCGGGGGAATCCTCCCCTTTCCTTCGTCAGTGGTTGAACAGGAACTCTGGGCTGTTGATCAGCGCCCACGCGACGTCCTGCGCCGCGGTCAGCCGTCGGGTGGCGGCTTGCTGGACGCTCATCTCGACGTCGCGGCGGAGCTGGACGAGGGGCGTCGGCGGAGCGATGGGCTTCTTGGCGCTTTCGATCCGGGCGAGCAGGGCGGTGCGGGCCGGGTCGACGGGGAGCGGAGTCTTCGCCATGGCGAGGGCGGCCTGGCGGTCGAGCCAGCCCTGATCCATCCGGCGGTGGTAACTCAGCAGTGTCTCAGTCTGGGCCGGCGTGCGGACCTCCGGCGCGACGGCCAGCACGGCGCGGAGGTGTTCGGGCAGACTCAGCCCCGGGTCGCGGCGGGCGACCGAGATCCGGAACCGCCCCAGGGTGAACGGGGGCTGGTACTGCTGGGACAGGGTGAGAGTCAGCACCGTTCCACCGGGTCCGCCGACCGGATCCTTTGTGCGGAAGGTCGCCCAGTGGGTCACGCCCGTGCGAGGGGAGACGGCCCAGCCGCGCGAGTCGCCGGAGTTGCCGTCGATCGCCTTCGCGACCTCGAACGAAGCCTGGCTGAAATCGGCGAGCGCGTCGCGCAGGCCGACGGGTTTGGGCTGGTCCGGCGTCGCCTTGGGCGCGGCGGAAAGCTGGAATTCGGAGAGAACGAAGTTGCCGTCGGGAGCCCGACCGGGGCCGTTCTGCGGCTGCTTGGGATCGGCCAGGACTTCCAGGCGGACGGCGGCGATCCCTTCCAGGTCGGTTGCGGCCGTGACGGTGAAGTCGGCCCTCTGGGCGGGGCCGGCGGCCGTGATCGCGCCGTCGGCTTCCTTGGTCAGCTTGAGCTTGCCCGTGGCCTTCAACTCCGAGGGATTGAGGACGACCCAGGGGTCGACGACGGCGCCGGCGTTCGCCTTTTCCCAATCGCCGACCTTGGCCGCGATCTGAGCGTCGTACGCCTTCACCTCGGCCTCGGCGGCGGCGACCTTGTCGGCCTGCTCCTTCTCACGGGAAGCGCGGCGGGGACCGTCGGTCGCGTCGAACGCGGCCAGGTCGGCCTCGGCGGCGGCGAGCGTCGCCAGTCGCTCCCGTTCGACGCGCGGGCGGTCCAGGGCGAATTCCACCTCCTTTTTGCCGAGGCTTTCGACGAGGGACTTGTGATCCTCGTCGACCTCGCGGAAGGCGGCGCGGGAGGCTTCGAGCTGCTCGGACGTGGCCGGTCGGTTCAGGATCCGCATGAACAGCTCGGAGACCAGCTTGTCGTCGTCGGGCTCGCGGGCGGTCAGGCCGGTCAGGGCGTTGGACGGGTCGGCCAGGGCGTCGGCCAGGGTCGGGCCGCTGACCAGCGCCATGACGGGGCCGAGCTGCAAGCCGCTGGACCGTTCGCACTCGCAGGCGCTCTCACGCGCCGGGCGGCCGAAGGCCGAGAGGAATCCGCTGGGGAGTTCCACACCCGAGTCCGGCAGAGCGGCCGCCCGGGTGCCGTCCGGAACGCCGGGGATCCGCGAGGTCGAACCCGTCACCAGGTTCACGGCGTCGAAGAGCACCTCGGCGGGGAGCCGCCGGGCGACCGCGTGCGAGTAGTTCGTCTTGTCGTCGGCGTTGAACTTGTTGGTCGCGACCGAAAGCTGGTACGTCCGCGAGGTGCAAATGTCGCGGAGCATCTTCCGGACGTGGAAGCCCCCCTTCACGAACTCGCTCGTCAGGTGGTCGAGCAGCTCGGGGTTGGAGGGCGGGTTGCCGGCGCGGACGTCGTCGAGCGGCTCGATCAGGCCGACGCCGAACAGGTAGCCCCACAGGCGGTTGACGTACGTCCGGGCGAAGTACGGGTTCTCGGCCGAGGTCAGCCAGGCGGCCAACTCGTCGCGACGGCTCGACCCGGATGCCGCGGGATGCTCGCATTCGAAGGGGAACTTGGGAGGCGTCGGCTGCTTGGTCCGGTCGTGGACGACCTCCTCCTTGCCGGCGTCGGAGACGATCTCGTAGAGCGGCTGGGGCTTCTCGACGGCCGTGCCGCCGATCGTCTTCCCCTCGCCGGCCGGGTCGGGCTTCAGGTCCACCTGCGCGAAGAAGGCGGCCGTCTGATAGTACTGGTCCTGAGTCCAGCGCTCGAAGGGGTGGTCGTGGCACTTGTTGCAGTTGAACCGAACCCCCAGGAAGAGCTGGGTGGTGTTCTCCATCGTCGCGCCGGGCTCGCGGAGGATCTTGTAGTACGAGGCGGCCGGGTTGGCCTTGTTGGAGCCCGCCGCCGTGACGACCTTGCGGGCGAACTCGTCGTACGGAACGTCGGCGACGACCTGCGTGCGGATCCAGTCTCGGAAGGCGGCCGCGCCCTCGACGCCCAGGAACTTGCGGTTCACCTGCAGCAGGTCGGCCCACTTGTTCGTCCAGTAGTCGATGAACGCCGGCGAGCCGATCAGGCGGTCGACGAGGGCCTCGCGCTTGGCCTTGGATTCGGCCGGGTCGGCGAGGAACGCGCGGACCTCGTCGGCGGATGGGGGGAGGCCGGTGAGATCGAGCGAGACGCGGCGGAGGAACTCGGCGTCGGTGCAGAGGCCGGAGGGGAGGATCTTCATCCGTTCCCACTTGGCGGCGACCAGGTCGTCGATCCGGCCGTAGCTTGGCGGGGTCGTCCAGGCGAAGCCAGTCCGATCGCCCATGACGGTGAGGGTCGTCGAGGCGTAGCAGCCTTCATAGCGGACCAGGACGGGAGCCTCGCCGCGGCGGAGGGCGGCGACCAACCCCAGGGGCTTGGCGGCGGCGACCTCGGTGTTGCCGCTTTCGACGAACGCCTCGCGAGTCACGTCGCGGGTCGAGCCGTCGGGGAACGAGGCGACGACCCGAAGTTGCTGGGTCGCGCCGGGGAGCGGAATGATCGGGTTCTTGGGGAAGACCTCGATCCTCGCGACCTTGGGGGAGGCCCGGTCCAGCTTCGCCCCCTGAGCGATCCAGGAGCGGACGATCTCGAAGTAGGCGTCGCCGGGCTTCATCAGGACACCGCCGACGTGAGGGACGACGCCCGTCGGCTTGTCGAGCATCAGGCTGTCCTCGGGCGAGGCCAGGTTGACGCGGCGGCCGGCGACGTCGTCGGTGAAGGCGGTCACGTCGTAGAGCGGGTCATACCCGCGGAGCGACAGCTTGAAGCCGTTCTTCCCCTGGGCGGAGCCGTGGCAGGTCCCCTGGTTGCAGCCCAGTCGCGAGAGGACCGGATTGACGTCGCGGACGAAGTCGGGCCGCATCGGAGCGCTCAGCCCCTCGACCTTCGCGGCGACCTCGACGGTCTTGCCGCCGATCGCCAGGACGACCTTGGCGGAGCCGTCCGCCTTCGGTTTCACCAGGCCGGCGTGCGAGACCTCGACGGCGTCCCCCTCGACCTTCATCTCGACCATCCGGGTGGCGTCGAAAGCGTCGCCGGAGGCGAGCTTCGCCGTGATGACGAGTTGCGCGTAGGAGGCGGGCGATCTCAGCGAGACCTCGCGGGGCTCGACTTCCAGGGCGACGACCTCGCCGGCCGGCGGCGTCTCGGAGCTTGCCGGCTCCTCGGGGAGATTCAGCCGAGCGGGCGAGCCGGCGGCGGCGAGGTTCCCCTCGGCCGAGCCGGCGATTGGGACCGGGACGAACTCCTTGATGAGCGAGCCGGTCTCCGGATCGATCAGGCGGACCAGGCCGTCGGAGCCGGCGGCGGCCAGCACCTTGCGGTCGGGGCGGAAGTCGACGGCGTACTGGCCGGCGGGGGCCTTGAATCGCGAGACCTCGCGCACGCCCTCCTTGTGATAGGCGTCGACCGCCGCGTTCTCCTCGGCCGACCGCGCGGTGACCACCTTGGTCTGGATCTTCTTGATCGCCTCGGGGTATTCGTCGCCGAACTCATACGAGTAGACGGCGATCTCCCCCGAAGTCCCGTCGAGGCTGCCGGCGGCGGCGATTCGCAGCCCGTCCGGGCTGACGGCCACGCCCATCACGCGGCCAGGCAGGGAGGGGAGTTCGCGCATCAGGTTCGAGTCGTCGCCGATGACGCGCTGGGTCTGGCGGAAGATCCGGTAGACGCGGGGCTGGCCGTCAGAGCCGCCGATCACCAACTCATCGCGCTTCGGGTGCCGGGTGATCGCCGACAGCCCTCCCTTGAGCGCGCCGGGGGTGATGGAGGTCACGTTGTCCACGAATCGCTGTTCGGCGATCTCCGTCAGCTTGGCCGTCATGTCGCGGCCGACCGAGACGAGGTGCGAGCCGTCAGCCGAGAAGACCGTGCCAAGCGCCCAGTCGGAGTGCGAGCCCATGAACAGGACCTGAGCCCCGGTCTTGGCGTCGATGGCGCGGACCGAGTTGTCAGTGCAGCCGAAGGCGACCTTGGTTCCGTCGGGCGACCAGCTCGCACCGAAGGCGACGTCGAACGAGACCGAGGTCGACAGCAGGAGCTTCCGCTTGGCGACGTCCCAGATCTGGATCTCGCCTCGGCGGGCGGGGTCGCCGCCGGTCGCCGCGAGCTTCGAGCCGTCGGGCGAGAAGGCCAGCGAGTCGACCCGCTCGGACAGGCCGACGAGGCGGGCGACTAGCTCGGAGCCGTCGGCCTTCCAGAGGACGATCTCATGGAAGCCGGCGACGGCCAGCAGCGAGCCGTCGGGCGAGAAGGTCAGGGCGGGGATGACGGGGGGGCGGGAGTACTCGGGCGGGTGCTCGGCGTCGACCTTCGACCCCGCGCCTGCGGGCGTGTCGTCGACGGCGCCCTGGGCGATCCAGGCAGTGATGGTCTCGATCTCGGCCTTCGAGAGCGGCGGCGCGTTGCGGGGCATCTCGGCCTTGCCGTCGTGGGGCGTGACCATCTCCACGAGCGAGCTCTCGCCGGGTTTGCCGGCGACGACCGCTGCACCCTCCGTCTCGCCCCCCTTCAACAGCCTGTCGAACGACGTCATTACATAGCCGCCGCCCGCCTTGGCCGGCTGGTGGCAGCCCTGGCAGCGGCCCTGGAGGATCGGTCGGACCTGCTTGTCGTAGCTGACCTTCGGCGGTTCGTCGGCGATCGCCGATGAGGTCAGAAACGCCAGCCCCGCCAGAGCCAAAGCCCCGACCCGGCCGCGCCCCGGCCGGCCCATTTCGCGCGTCGTTCGACCCATGAGCGGATGCTCCCCGATGTCGGGCTTCGATCAGTGCATTCCGCAAATGTTAAACGACCGGCGGGGGCCGACGCAAGGCGTGCGGGGAACGCTGTAAACGCACAACGACCCGGCGTCGGGAGAGGACGCCGGGTCGTCGTGTTGAGGAGAGGCGTGATTGGCGTCAGTAGCTGTCGGAACTGACGACCTCGCCGCCGCTGATTGAACCCAGGGCTCGCCAGACGGGCAGGCTGATCGAGTCCTTCATGAACTGAACGTGGCCGTCGCCGAACAGGGTGTTGACCCCGCCGGAGTGGCGGCTGCGCGAAGCCATGACGGTGTTGGCCGCCGAACTCTGGATGAGGCACGGCGGGTTGTTGTTGTAGCCCGGTTGGCAGTAGTTGCTCCAGGAGATGTCCGGCAGCTTGGTGTTGGGGGCCAGGTACGTCTCGAAGGCGGCGCCGTAGCCCCAGTGGACGTAACCCCGGAGGTCGCTGCCGGCGACGGCGCTGGTGGTCTCTCCCTTGATGATCTCGGAGACCAGGATGGTGTTGCTGGTGCCGTCGGTGATTTCCGAGATCCCCACCACGCCGTACTGTGAGGTGGTGTAACCGTCCGGACCCCCGTTCACCGGATTCGTCGGCCACATGTCGGTGAAGGGCGCCTTGAGGTAGGAGACCGCCGCGCTGCCTGTCCCGTACGTGGCGCTCTGGTAGAACGTCGTGTTGCCGAAGTTCGCCGCGTAGTTGTACGAGGGGATGTTGGCGAGCGGCTTGGTGTTCTTGTCGGAGGGGCAGAGATAGACGGTGAACAGGTTCTGGGAGATCGTCGTGTTGGCCGCTCCACTGTAACGGAGCACCGTGTCGTTCGAACCGCCCGGTTTGCCGGCAGCCGAGTTGTCGCCGTTGAAGTTCCAGCCGTTGAAGGCCGAGGTCTGCTCCATGTAGGGGAGGACGAAGACGACCCACGTTCCCCAGCAGCAGCCCTTGATGCCGGCGGGGAGGCTCCCCATCGAGCTTTCGTAGTTGGCCATTCCCAGGCCGATCTGCTTGAGGTTGTTGTTGCACTGCATTCGGCGGGCGGCTTCACGCGCGCTTTGAACGGCGGGAAGCAGCAAGGCGATCAACACAGCGATGATGGCGATGACGACCAGCAACTCGATCAGGGTGAAGCCTCTGCGGCTCGGCTCGGACATGACGCCTCCAGAAGGGTACGGAATGGGAGAGTTCATCGACGGCTGTAGCGGGTTCAACGCCGGCTGCGGCGGGAGGGCTTGGTCGCCGTGATGTCGAAATCGAAATTGTTGGACTGAGCGGGGTTGACGGTCGCCTCCATGGGCGACTTCGAGGTGTAAACGACCGCCGGCGCATCCCCTTCCGATGGTTCGCCGGGCACCTCATCGGACGCGCCGGCGGCGCCGGCGTCCGAGTCTGCCGGAATAATGGTGACGGTGTAGGGCCCCAGAGCCGGACCTTCAGAGGCGGGTATCGTGTAGGAGCCGTCGACCACCTGGCCCCAGGAGGCCCCGCGCGAGTCCCCTTCCTTGGGGATGAACTGAATATGGCCCTTCGTTAGCGGCTTGCCGTCGACCGACACCCTGCCTGAGACCGCCGCTCGTTCGAGTTCGTCGCTTTCGCCGCAACCGAATATCGTCAGGGCGATGGCCAGCCAGGGGGCCTTCACTCTCGATCGTTTGTCTGCAAAGCCCACGTCGTCCGATCCTCTGCCTCGTTCTGAATCCTGGCGCAAGCGGTGAGACGAATGCGCACGTTAGGGGGGAGGACTTCGATTCTAGCGCGATGTGTGAAGGGCGAATGAAGTCGGAATACCGAATTCATTAATACTGGGTCGAGAGTTCGCCCCCTTACGGATGTGATTCGATGGTTGTACGATGGGCCGCGGGATCGCGTTCGCTCGAACGAGGAGGTGACTCATGAAGGGGACGTCATTAGTCTCGGCGATCGCTCTGCTTGGTCTGGTCTGTGCCGAGGCGTCGGCCGTTGAAGCGGAGAAGCGGCCGAACATCCTCTTCGCGATCGCCGACGATTGGAGCGTCCACGCGGGTTGTTACGGAACGCCCTGGGTGAAGACGCCGGCCGTCGATCGGATCGCCCGCGAAGGGATTCGATTCACGAACGCCTTCACGCCGATGGCGAAGTGCGCTCCGTCGCGTGCGATCGTCCTGACGGGTCGGCACCTCTGGCAGAACGGCGAGGCCGGCAACCATCAGGCGTACTTCCCGGCCGATCTGAAGGTCTGGCCGGAGGCGCTCGTCGAGGCCGGATGGCGGGTCGGCTTCACCGGCAAGGGCTGGGGGCCGGGGGTGGCGAACGACGCCTCGGGAAAGCCTCGGCGACTCACGGGGACGGCCCACCAGAAGCGCAAGAGCCCACCGCCCACGAAGGGGATCTCCGACCTCGACTACGCGGCGAACTTCTCCGATTTCCTCGACGCGACCCCCGCCGCCGGCAACCCCTGGTGTTTCTGGTACGGGGGCTTTGAGCCGCACCGTGGTTATGAGGCTGGCTCGGGGGCGTCGAAGGGGGGCAAGAAGCCGTCGGACGTCGACCACGTTCCAGGCTACCTGCCGGACTCGGACGTCGTCCGCGACGATCTGCTCGACTACGCCTACGAGGTCGAACACTTCGACGCCCACCTCGGACGCATGGTCGCCGAGTTGGAGAAACGCGGCCTGCTGGAGCGCACCCTCGTCGTCGTCACCAGCGATCACGGCATGCCGTTCCCCCATGTGAAGGGCTTCGCCTACCACGACTCGAACCATGTTCCGTTGTTGATCCGATGGCCCGCTGGCCTGAAGTCGCCGGGGCGGGTCGTGGAGGACTTCGTCGATTTCACCGACCTCGCGCCGACGTTCCTCGACTATGCGGGCGTCGACGTCGCGAAGGCCGGCATGAAGCCGATCACCGGCGATTCCCTGCGACCCATCCTGGAAGCCGACCACGGCGGCCGGATCGTCGCCGGCCGCGATCACGTCCTCGTGGGCAAGGAGCGGACGGACGTGGGCAGGCCGCACGACTGGGGATACCCGATCCGCGGGATCGCCGACGCCGATTTCCTCTACCTGCGCAATTACGAGCCCTCGCGATGGCCGGCGGGGAATCCCGAGACCGGCTACCTTGACGTCGACGGCGGTCCCAGCAAGAGCCTGATCCTCGAGCGTGGTCGGAAGGACCGATCCGACCTGTTCTGGCGGCTCTGTTTCGGTATGCTCCCCGCCGACGAACTCTACGACCTCCGCAACGACCCTGACTGCGTCCGCAACCTGGCCGCCGACCCAGCCCAGGCTGACCGCGTCCGCTCGTTGCGCGATCGGATGGAATCCGAGCTGCGAGCCCAGGGCGACCCCCGAATGCTCGGCCGCGGCCTCGTCTTCGACGAGTACAAGGCGACCAGCAACGCAGGGTTCTATGACGCTTACCTGCGCGGCGAGAAACTGAAGGCCGGATGGGTCACCCCGACCGACTTCGAGCCTGCGCCGATTACGCCGCGGCCCTGACGCTTCGCGGCATCAGTCCTGCTCCGCCCACCGGAGCCAGGCGGAGGCGTCGGCGTCGCTGGGCATCCGCCAGTCGCCTCGCGGGGAGAGGCTTACGGTTCCGACCTTCGGGCCGTCGGGGACGCACGAACGCTTGTACTGCTGGGCGAAGAACCGGGTGATGAACGTCCGCAGGGTCTTCTCGACGAGGGCCGGAGGGTACGGCTTGGAGAAGTCGGCGAAACGGCTGAGGTAGAGGATCTTCTCCGGCGGGCAGCCCCAGCGGATTGCGTGGTAGAGGAAGAAGTCGTGCAGCTCGTACGGGCCCAGGGAGTCCTCGGTGGCCTGGAGGATCTCGCCTCGTTTGGAGGTCGGCAACAGCTCCGGGGAGATGGTCGTCTCGGCGATCGAGGTCAACGTGTCGCGGGTGGGGCCGGCAGGGAATTCGTGGTTCGCCGCATATAGGACGAGGAACCGGACGAGCGTCTTGGGGATCGAGCAGTTGGGGTTGTACATGCTCATGTGATCGGCATTGTACGTCGACCACCCGAGCGCCATCTCGGACAGATCCCCGGTGCCGACGACGAACCCGCGCGACATCAGGAGGAACGTCCGCAGCCGGGCCTGCACGTTCTCGAATGTCAGGTCCTTGCGGTTCTCCTCAGGGAGTTCGAGCAGCGCCGCTCGAAACGCCGAGAGATTCATGTGGCGGGCGTCGATACCGAACGGAGAATGGCCCAACTCGCGGAACGACTGGAAGGCCAGGCCGGAGATGTCGATCGTCTCCGACGAGACTCCCAAATGCTCCATCAGGTCGACGGCGTTCGTCCGCGTGCGGTTCGTCGTGCCGAACCCCGGCATCGTCAGCCCGTGGAGGAGCTTCCGGTCCATTCCCAGGAGGTCGAGCGTCTTGACCGCCACCAGGAGCGCGAGCGTCGAATCGAGCCCGCCCGAGACCCCCATGTGCAGCGTCGTCCCTGCGGGGAGGCGTTCGACGCGCTTGGCCAGGCCGGCGACCTGGATCTCGAAGATCTCGGCGCAGCGGCGGTTCAACTCGGGGCCGTTCGCCGGGACGAAGGGCGCGGCGGGGACGAACCGCTTGAGGTCGGGACGCTCCGACAGCCCCAGGCCGACGCCGATGCGGCGAAACGGGCGGACTGGTCCGACGGGCCATTCAAACGTCGCCGCCGACCGTCGCTCGAACGTTAGCCGGTCGACGTCCACGTCGGCCTCGATCCAGTACGATCCCCGTTCGATCGGCTGGCCGTCTCCCACGCGGCGGGACTCGGCGAGCATCCGGCCGTCCTCGGCGATCAGGCAGTGGCCGCCGAAGACGAGGTCGGTCGTCGACTCGGAGGGGCCTGATCCGCTGTAGGCGTAGGCCGCCATGCAACGCCCGGACTGACCGACGACGAGGTCGGTCCGATACGCGCTCTTGCCGATCGTCTCATTGCTGGCCGAGAGGTTCAGAAGGATCGTCGCCCCGGCCAGAGCCTGCGAGGCGCTCGGGGGGATGGGGAGCCAAAGGTCCTCGCAGATCTCCACGCCCAGGATCACGTCGCGGCCGGCGTCGCCCGCGCCCTCGACGGGGAAAAGCAGGTCGATGCCGAAGGGCGTCGGTCGGCCCAGCAGGTCGATCTCGGCCGGTTCCTCGCCCCGCGCCGGGTGGAACCAGCGGCGCTCGTAGAATTCCTTGTAGTTCGGCAGGTGTTGTTTGGGGACGAGCCCGCGCACGCCCGAACCGTCGATCACCGCCGCACAATTGTAAAGGTGTGGGCCGACCCCCAGCGGCAGCCCGACGACAACGATCCGCGGCTGGCCCGTGTTGGCCTCGACGACCGCCGCCAGTGCGTCGACCGCGGCGTTCAGCAGGGTGGGCTGGTAAAAGAGGTCCGCACAGGTGTAGCCGGTGAGGCAAAGCTCCGGGAAGAGGACGACGTCGCAGCCCTCCGTCCGTTCCAGCACGCCGACGACCTCGCGGGCGTTGGCCGCCGGGTCGCCTACCGAAGTTCGAATCGTCGCCGAGGCGACGCGGACGATTCCGAATGCGTTCATATCATCCCCGGAGCATCATCGCCCGGTCGATTGACCGGAGCTTCTCATCGAGAGTAAAACAGGATGGGTTCGGCATCAATGCAGGTCATGCGCCGCAAGCCTCCCGCGTCATCCTCGACAGGCCCCCGCCGGGCCGGTTCGGAACGGAGCCCCGGCCATGCAATCTGAGCCTTCAGGTTCCCCCTCGGAGTCCCCTGGCTCGGAATCGGCTCGGCCCTTCCGATTGAGCCACGCCATGGTTCTGACAGCCGCCGCCGGCCTAACCTTCGCCGCCTGGCCGCTCATGGATCGGATGATCCTGACCTCGCGCGAATTGAGCGGGCTCCCCCCCGAATGGCCGTCCCGATTTGTCCTCACGTTCTATTGTTGGTGCCCCTTCTTGGCCATCGCTCGCCTCATGGGGCCCCGGGAGCGAAGGCGGCAGGCGGCGCGGTCGTACGGGACGGCGGCCGTGGCCGCGGGGACGGCGGCGTTGGGCTTCGCTCTCATCTTGTCGCTGGCACAACTCCTCTTGCCTAAGTATGGGATTTACACGGCGTTCCTGCTGGAATCCGCGGCGTCGAAATCGCTAGCGATCGACCCTGAATACTGTGAACTCGTGGATGGTCTGGCCCGGAGCGGCCCCGCCGCGACGTGTGCGATCCTCGGAGCGTGGTCAACTCTCGCGCTGACGGGCGTGGGCCGACGTCCCGCGGGGTGGCTCGACTGGTTCTGCTTGACATCGTCGATCCTGCTCGTGCTCTGCGTCGCGTTCCATGACCTCGCGACGTGCTTGATCTAGGTAACGGAGCTCCGGCTATGCAGGCTGAACCTTCGGCATCACTGGCGGAGGTCTCCGATCTGGAAGCAGTCCAGCCGCTCCGGATCGTTCACATGATGGCGTTGACGGCTGGGGTCGCGGCAACTCTCGCGGCATGGCCGCTGATGGACAGGATGATCTTGGACTCGATCGAGTTGGGTGGACTTCCCCCCAGGTGGTCTCCCAGAATCGTAGTCATGTTCTGTTGTTGGTGCCCCTTTCTGGCCATCGCTCGGCTCGCGAGGCCTCGGGATCGAAGGCGGTGGGCGGCGCGGTCGTACGGGACGGCGTCCGTCGCGGCGTCTTCGGCGGCGCTGGGGGCGGTGCTCATCGTTTCCTTGGGCGAATTCCGGCGACTGCGGGTCTCTCCCCTTTGGGACTGGTACGACCCGGCTCCCGACTTACGGGGGGCTTATCGCTCGATTTTTCTCAGCGAGTACAGCCCACTTGTGAATAGCCTGGGCGGCAGCGGGCGCGCCGTGGCCTGCGCGATCGTCGGAGCCTGGTTGACTCTCGCGTTGACGGGCGCTGGCCGACGGCCGACGGGATGGTTCGATTGGGTGTGTCTGGCATCGTCGGCGGCCTTTGTCTCCTTCGTCGCGTTTTATCCCTTCGCGGCGTTTGTACGGAACTCCTGGTGAGAACCGACGGTAGGCTTTGGGGTCGAGGAGAAGCGTCCATGCCGGAAGAGGCCCCGCAAGTCGGCGCCGCCAGACCCGTCGTTGGCCACCGACATCGTCTCCGCCGACGGCCTTATCGCTTGATCCACCTCATGGCGATCACGGCGGCGGTCGCCTTGACCATCGGCCTGCCGCCGACGCTCGTGACGGTGCTCAAGAATCCGCGGGGGTACTGGTCGCCGCAGGATCGGGCGACGTACATCGTCGTGGCGGCCCTGGCTTTCTGGACGCCGGTCCTCGCTCTGATCGCGATGGCGCGGGGACGCGTGGAACTGCGGCGTTCGGCGAGGTCGTACGGCGGGGCGAGCGTGCTCGCGGCGACGGCGGCGATGACTTTGCTCTGCACTCGGGTCTTCCTGGCGACCTTGGCGTATGAGTTCCATCAACTCAACTGGTTCGGGCAGATTCCCGGCAAGAAAGCGACCCTCTGGCCGGGCTGGCCGCTTGAGAAGACGCTCGGCGCTCTGATCTTCTCGCATCCCGATTCGTACTTCAGCCCGCTCGCCTGGCGAGTCGTGGCCGAGGGAGCCGAGGGGATCGTCGCCGCGATTGTCGCTGTCTGGGTCGTGCTTGCACTTTCCGGCAAGGGGCGACGTCCAGTCCCTCTGTTTGACCAATGTTGTTTCTTCGTGGGCCTGGGCTGGGTGCTCTGGCTCCTTTGGCGTGACGTCGCCCCGCCGCTCCCCCTCTTCTGACGTCGGCGGACTTGCGACGATCCTCGATCGGATGGACTTATGTTGTATCCCAAGCGTCGATTTCTCTTCACGGCCCTGCTGGCGGCGTTCGTCGCGACGGCCCGAGCCCAGGTTCCGACCTCGGCCGAGCCCGAGGAACATCCTGCGTTCGCGAAGCCGGGGACGCCCCGACGTTCCGAGCGGATCCGCTCGTTCGACGTCAAACACATCCGGGCCGACCTGAAGCTGGATCTGGAGGCCGGGACCATCGCGGGGACTGTCGCCCACACCATCGCCCCGCTGCACGCGCCTTTGTCTCGGCTGGAACTGGATTGCGGGGCGAAGCTCAAGGTCGGACGCGTCACGATCGGCGCGGCGGGCGTTGAGGCGCCCTTCGAGCACAAGGGGGACGTGCTCGCGATCACCCTCGACCCTCCTCGGCCGCCGGGCGAGAACTTCGTCGCGACGATCGCCTACTCGGGGAAGCCGGAGCAGGGCCTGCACTTCGTGCCGCCGGACGTCGCCCATCCCGATCGGCCCAGGGCTGCCTGGACCCAGGGCCAGGCCGAGGAGACCCGTTTCTGGCTCCCCTGCTACGACGCTCCCAACGACCCGGCGACCACCGAGATGGTCGTCGCCGTCGCGAAACCGTACTCGGTCGTCTCCAACGGCACCCTCGTCGAGACGAAGGAGAACCCGGACGGGACGCGGATGTTCCACTGGAAGATGGAGCAGCCCCATTCGAGCTACCTCATCACCATCGCGGCGTCCGAATTCAACGCCTTCCGCGACACGCTCGGCTCGCTCCCCGTCGAGTACTACGTCCTGAAGAACGTCGACGAGGAGACCGCGCGGCGGTTCATGGGCAAGACGCCCAAGATGATCGAGTATTTCAACAAGGCCACCGGCCAGACCTACCCATACCCGAAGTACGCCCAGGTGTGCCTGCCGGAGTTCTACGGCGGCATGGAGAACACCTCGGCGACCTCGATGCCCGACCTGTCGCTGCTCGACCGCCTGGAGGCCCAGGAACGCAGCCAGGAATACCTGGTGGCCCACGAATTGGCCCACCAGTGGTTCGGCGACCTGATGACGTGCAAGGACTGGTCCCACCTCTGGCTCAATGAGGGATTCGCGTCGTACTTCGCCCCCCTTTTCACCGAACAGGATCAAGGCGAGGACGAATTCCGGCTCCAGATGCTCGGCGAGCTGGAATCGTACCTGGCCGCCGATCGGACCTACCGCCGACCGATCGTCGAATACCGATACGATAACGCAACGCAGCTCTTCGACGGCATGGCCTATTCCAAGGGCGCCTGGGTCCTTCACGCCCTCCGGGGCGTCCTGGGGGACGAGGCGTTCTGGAAGGGGATCAAGCGGTACGTCGCCGTGAACAAGTTCCGGAACGTCGAGACCGAGGACCTGCAGAAGGCCTTCGAAACCGCCGCCGACAAGGAACTCGGCTGGTTCTTCGACCAGTGGCTCTACAAGGCCGGGCACCCGGAGATGAAGGCGTCCTGGCGGTACGAGCCCGACGATTCGACGGTCCGCGTGAAGGTGGAGCAGGTCCAAAAGATCGACGACGAGACCCCGATGTTCCGCCTGCCGACGACCGTGGAGATCGTTGAGGCGCCCGGGAAGTCGCGGTCGGCCCCGATCGTGATCGATGGGCCGATCCAGGAGTTCGTCCTCCCCGCGCCGGTTGAGCCCAAGGCCGTGCTCATCGACCCCAAGGGATGGATCCCCAAGACGATGGCCTTCGATCGTCCCCTGGCCGAACGGCTTTTCCTGCTGGAGCACGGGCCGAACATCATGGTGCGGCTGGAGGCGGCTGAATCGCTGGCCGACGAGACGATCGACTCGCCCGAAGTTCGGGAGGCTCGGGCTTCGGCCTGGAAGCGCGAGAAGTCGCCGTCGGCCGCCGTGAAGATGGTGGAGACGATCGCCCGGGGCGAGGAACCGTTCCGTGCGGCGCTGGTCGAGGCCGCCGCGGCCGCCGAGCCTCGCGTTCGGGTCGAGGCCGTGACCGGGCTTTCCAGGTTGTCCCGCGACGGGGCCTCGGAGGACCTCCTGCGCAAGATTTGGGCCGATCCCGAGGCCCCCTACGGCGCTCGCAAGGCAGCGCTCCGCGGTCTGACGGCCTGGAGAGTGGCCGACGCCGAGAAGATCCTGAACTCCGCGCTGACCATGACCGTCGGCCGGCACACGCTGGCTTCCACGGCCCTCAGCCTCTTGATGGATCGGCCCGGTTCGCAGGCTCGCGAAATGGCCGCGGCGTACCTGGCACCTGGCCAGCCGCCCCGGCTCCGTTACGCCGCCCTGCAAGCGCTTGAGAAACTGGCCGAGGACGACGCCGCGCTCCAGGATCTGATCGTCCCCCTGGCCGAGGATGCCGACCGCAACGTCCGCACCCGCGCCTGGGAACTGATCCGAACTCACAGGATCAAGAAGGCGATCCCCGTGCTGGAGAAGCGGCTGCAAACCGAGGATTTCGGCTTCAACGCCGACGCGCGCGGCACGCTCGAGAACGCCCTGAAGGCCCTCAAGGAACCTGAATCGGCGCCCGAATCGGAAAAGCCGAAGGAGGACGACGCCCCGACCGTCGACCCGCTGTCCGACGTCCGGAAGCAACTCGACGCGATAGATCAGCAGATCCGAGAGATTCGCAAACGGCTCGACGAGCGCAAGCCCGAATGATCATCCGATCGGTTCGTCACTCACCGCCGAGCGGCTGCAGCGGCGGCACCTGCACGTTGCCGCTTCTTACCGGCGGTGAGGGCGTTCCGACCGTCCCGACCTTGTCCGGATCGATGTTCAGCGGGCTTGGTTCCAGGGTCGGCGCCGTTGGCAGCCGAACCTCGCTGGCCCTACGGTCGAAATGGCGGGGGCCCGAGCAGCCCGAGGCCAGGGCGATTGCGCCCACCAGCGCTGTCGTGCGGAAGAACGACGTCATCCCGGTCTCCTCCGTGAGAAAAGCGGACGGCTTCTCGCCGACCGGACGGCCCAGAATACCGCCCTCGCCAAATCCGCCAAGGCGAAAATCTTTCAAGATCTTGCCTCGAACGGCCGAGGAGTCCCGTATGAGCCTCACCAACGACCCCGATCAGTGGCCCTTCGACGACTCGCCCGACGAAGAGGTCGTCACGCTCGACCGGATCATCCGGGACGGCGCTCCCGTATTGCTGGTCGCTCATGACGACGACGGCTGGCAGTTCCTCGACGGCGAACACGTCTTCGAGGACGACGGCGTGGTCGTCTACCTGGGCGACATGATCCAGATCGACCCGACCCTCGCCGATCTGTCTGCGCTCCCCATAGGCTGGCACGCCCGCCGCGCGACTGTCGCCGACGAATGGCAGATGGCCGAGGGCGAGCCCGAAGTCGACTGAACCCTCTCAGGCCGGCGTCAGGTCTCCGCCGCTCAACGATCGAATCAAGTCCGCGGCGGCCTCGTGATCGGGGACGTTCGGCAGCGGGTGGAAGACGTGCCGCGATCTGCCGGAGGGGCCGGCGGGCTCCTCGACGATCAGGGTCAGCGTCGCCAGTCCGTCGGCACGCAGGATCGGGCCCGACCACGATTGCACGCCGGCCGTCCGCGCCAGGGGAATCACGTCGACGGGGCGGGCGCGGCCGTCGCGGCGGACCTCCACGCGGTCGGGGAAGATCAGGTACGACGTCCGCTCGCGCTGAGCGATCAGCTTCCAGTAGTGGAATGACCAGAGCGCGAGGAAGGCGACGCCGAAGGTCGTTGCCGCCCATGCCAGCGCGAAGGGGAGGTTGGCGTCCCCCCGGCCGCCGTTGAGGGCGTCGGCCCCGAGCTTCAGCGCGATCAGCGCGAAGAATCCCAGGAAGAGGGCGAAGCCCAGGCTGTGGATCGCCCCGATCAGGCCGAACTCCCTCGTCAGCGGGACGGGCCGCACCACGCGCAGGGGCTTCTCGTCGTCGGTCATGACGGGTCGGGCCTCGGGCCGGCAGGGATGACCCAGCAGGAATCGTGCGCAGTCATGCCGATGTGTGGATAATAGGTTCGGGCCTTGGGGGCGGCCAGCAGGATGAGCGTCGTCTGTCGGCCGGCCGCCTCGTGAGTCAGTCGAATCAACTCACGGCCGATCCCCCGGCCCTGGTAGGCGACGTCCACCGCCAGGTCTGACAGGTATGTGCAAAATTGTCGGTCCGTCAATGCCCGCGAGACGCCCACCAATCGGCCGTCGTCGCGAGCCGTCAGGATCACGTCCGCGTTCTCCAGCATGGCGAGGATCGCCTCCGGCCGGTCGACGGGCCGGCGCTCGGCGAGCGTGGAGCGGACGAGAACGTCGACGAACTCCTCGGGCGTGAAGCTCGGGTAGGTCTCCACCTGGTACGTCAGGGCCATCAGTGCGCCCCCTTCTTGTCGACGAACACGGCCGGCGCCATCTCCCAGGCTTTGGTCGAAACCGTCACCGGGCCGCCCTTGGCGGACACCGTCACCCCGAGCGCGTCCTTGCTTTCCGGGAAGATCTGCTGGGTGAGGCACTGGCGGCCGTTGGCGAAGACTTCCAGCATCGGGCCGTCCAGGAAGATTCGCAGGGTCAGCGGCTCGCCTCGCTTCAATTCCAGCGGGGCTTCGAAGACGTTTCGCGGCTTGGCGTAGTCGGAGCCCCGCAGCAGGCCGCCGGTGTCGAGCGGGCCGTTCGTGTAGACGACGTCCTCGCGTTTCGTCGACTTCGAGCAATCGATGGCCAGCGTCTTCGAGCCGGGGCGGTGGATGATCGTCGTCTTCTCGGAGCCGTCGGGCGTGCTGCGGACGGAGACGGCGAACTCGTCGTACTCGGCGGGCTTCAACTGCATCTCGATCTCCAGCGAGTCGCCGCGAACGCCGGGGACGACGGTCTCATCTCCGACCTTCAGGTCGGCGGGATGGACTTCATTCCGTCGCAGCCGTTCGAGTTCCGAGACGGGATTGATGGTCAGATTGCCTTCGGCGTCGAGGTCGATGACGCGGGGGAGGCTCTGCACGCCGGAGCCCGTGGCCTTCTGAGTGAGCAAGGTGCGCGGGTCGGTCACCCAGGCCCAGATGATCCGACGACCCTTGACGTCGCGCAGGCTCTCGGGGGCGAAGAACTGCCCGCCGGGCCAGTTCATCCGGACGTGCTTCTCCGGGAAGAAGTGCTCATTCTCGTAACGGCCGATGTAAAGCCGGCCGCCGACCTTGTGGCTGATGCACAGGAGCGCCCGCTTGTCGCCGATCCGGAAGAAGTCCGGGCACGAGCAATCCTCGCCGGTCGTCGTCCAGGAGAGATCGGGATGCTCGAAGAACGGTCCGATCGGCGTCCAGGAGGAGAGATCCTTCGACTTCATCGCATAAAGCGTGTCCTTGCCGTTGGGCAGCTTGTTGCCGCCCAGCAGGCAGAGGTAGTCGTTCCCTTCGAGCCAGAGGTAGGGATCCCAGACTGTGTAGACGCCGTGGCCGGGCTCGCCCGCCTTGGGCATGGGGATGATCGGGTTCTTGGGGTGTTTCTTCCAGCGAATGAGGTCGTCGTCCTCGGCGGTCGCCACGCAGACGCCGGCCTCGACGCCGAACCAGCAGAGCATGGGCACGCCGTCCTTGTTGACGAAGGCGTTGCCGCTGAAGATGCCGACGTCCTTGTCGCCGGGCTCGGGGACGAGGGCCGGCGGCAGGAAGGTCCAGTCGACCAGATCCGTGCTGACGGCGTGGCCCCAGCAGTGGCCCCCCTTCGGGAGCTTCGGATCCTGGTAAATGTACATCAGATGATACTTGCCGCGCCAGTAGATGCAGCCGTTGGCGTCGTACGGGCGGGCGAGCCCCTCGCCCGGCAGGGCTGTGATGTGGTACTTCGGCCAGCTTTCGGTCTCGCGAGTCCGCGTCGTCCCCAGGCCGCGACCGATCATCGCGAAGCCGCCGCCCAGGTGCAGCCGGCCCTCGTGGACGCCCGCCGGGCCCCAGAGGGATGCCGGCGGGAAAGTCCCCATCTGGTCCTCGGCCTTGCCGTCGGCGAACGTCCACCAGCCAATCGGTTTGGGGTCGGACGGCTGGTCGGGCTTCAACTTCGCAAGGGCCTCAGCGTCGAGCGCGACGGGGTAGATCCGCGCGTCCTCAATCCACCCCTGGAACGTCGTCCCGCCGCCCATCAACTCCAGATGCCGCAACCCCAGCAGCACGACGCTCGACGCATCGAAGGTAGCCGGCTCGGCAGCCATGTCGTACTCGGCGTAGGGCTTGGCGTCGCGATAGATCGAGACGTGCTTGCCCTTGTACGCGATTGCAACCTGCACGGCGACGTCCGGTCGGGTCACGGACTCGGGCCAGTTGGATTGGTTGGTCTGCGTGCGGCGGAAGTGCTCGCTGCCGGCCATCCAGCGAGATCGGGCGATCTCGCCGTAGACGATCGCGTCGAAAGGACCGCCGGGTCGCTGGATCGCCAGCGGGGCCGCGCCGGGCTGTTCGGGCTTCGCGGGAGCCGCCCAGACGACCAGCGTCTTGTCGCGAATTTCTCCGTCGGCGGCCAGGGTGGGGATCGGGGCGCAAGACCCCAGGAGCACGAGGAGCGTTGCGGCCCATCGGCCAGGTCGGGAGATCATCGCGGGTCGTCCTGTGCGGCGGTCAATTGGACGGGGAGAGGTCCAGCAGCGTGCGCTGACGACGACCCTTGCCTCCCTTGGCCGCGGCCTCGGCGGGTTCCGCATCCTGTTGCGTCGCGGAGTCGCCGGCCGAGAGCGGGATCGGGCGGAGCAGCGGGAAGACTTCGCGGCCAAGTTCGATCACGTGCGGGTGGCATGTGAGGAAGAGGACCTGGACCTTCCCAGAGATCTCGCCGAGCGCCCGCAGCGTGCGCCGGGAGCGGTCGTCGTCGAAGTTCGCGAGCACGTCGTCCATCACGATAGGCAGCGACTCCGCGCGACCGCAATAGTGCAGGACGTAGGCCAGGCGGACGGCCAGGTAAAGTTGCTCGCGGGTTCCGGCGGAGAGTTGACCGGGTTCCAGCACCTCGTCGTCGATGCGGCGGACCTGGAGAGGACCGTCGTCGTCGTCGGGCCGCTCAACGGCGACGTAGCGGTCGCCGGTCATCGTCTTGAAGATCCGCGAGGCGTCGCGGAGCATCTCCGGGCGGGCGTCCTGCTCGAAGCGGGCGACCGACTCCCTGAGCAGTTGCTGGGCGAATATCAGCGGAACGTAACGGTCGACGACGGCGGCCAGCCTGGCTCGCTGGGCGGAGACCTTCTCCTGGATTTCGGCCGCGTCGCCGCCGCCCCGTTCGTATTCGGAGAGGGCTCGACGCCGCGAGCCAACCTCCTGGTCCGCGGCCGATTTCTCGGCCTGAAGCTGGTTGTGACGTTTGCCGGCGCTGTCGCGATCGACCTGGAGGGCCGGCAGGTCGACCGTTTCGAGCCGGGCCTGGAAGGCGTCGAGCGACTCGGTTTCTCGGATGCGGTCGAGTTCCAGAGACTTGTCGCGAACGAGCTTTTCTAACTCGGCGATCCGCGCGGCTCGGTCGGCGACGGCGCGAAAGGCGTCGGCCGTTTCGACTTCGGCGACGGCGAAGAGGGCGTCGCGTTCGGCGGTCAGCCGGACCAGGATTTCGTCGAGCCTTGCGACCTCGGCGAGGGCCTCAGAGCGGGTGCGCTCCAGGTGCTCGCGGCGCTCGCGGGCCTGCATCGCCTGGGTCAGGCGGGCGTGCAGATCGGCGGCGGATTGCTCCGGCTCAGCGTCGGCCAACTCGGGGGCAAGCTCAGCGACGAGGGCCTGGACGCGCGGCTCGAACGCCGCCAACCGGGCTTCGTGGGCGGTGATCCTCGTCTCTCGGTCGTCGGCGGAGGCTAGCACGGAGGCCGCCTCGGCCAGGCCCTGGATCACCCGGCCAACCAGGGCGACGTCCCAATCGGCGGGGAGGCGGAGCCCGCTCAGCAACGCGGCCCGGCGGGCGTCCCAGGCGGGCGCTTCGGATCGACGGTTTTCAACGTCTTGATCGATGCGGTCGGCCTTCTCCCTGAGCCTGCGAACGGCCGTTTGGAGGTCGGCCCGCGTCTTCTCGACCTCGCGGATCGCGCGTTCACGCTCGCGGGCCGTCGCGAGCAGCAGGGACCCGGAGGCCTCGCGGCCCGTCTGTTCGGTCAGGCGGCGTTCGAAGGCGGCGATGCGGTCGGCGACGCAGCGGCCTTCCTGCTCGTTCTCAGCCAGCCGCGACTGGACGTCGCGGAGCTTGTCGAGCCGGTCGAGCCAGCCTTCCATCGCCTCGGGGGCGAGCGGGGCGAAACCACAGGCTGACCAGAGGGACCGCCAGCGCACGTTCGACGCCTCGGCGTCGGCGGTCAGGTCGTCGAGCGCCGCCCGGTCTCGACGGATGCGGTCGCGGAGGGCCTGCAACTGCTCGCGGCGAGCGACGGCACCGGCGTGGCGGAAGAGGTCGTCGGCGTAGGCGTCGGCACGGGCGACGGTCTGCGGGAAGGCTTCCACCAGGTCGGCCGAGGAATCGAGCCCGTGATCGGCGAGCCACGCTCGGGCCTCACCCTCAACGTCGCCGCCTTCGATGAACTTGCGACGGACGAGGTCCCAGGCCGCGTCGCGGCCCTCGCGCATCGCCTGCAAGACCTCGCGGCTCGGGAGGTCGCCCTCGGAGCCAGCCAGGTCGGCGATGGCGCGCAGCAGGGCGTCGGCGTCGTCCTCATCCTTCCTCAGCGCGGACTCGGCAGCCTCGATTCGGGTCGCGATCCGCTGGAAGTCCTGCTTGAACCGGGCGACGGCCTCACGCGGGGGTGCCGGCAGTTTGGCCGCGTCGATGGTCGGCTCGGCGAGGGGCGGGGCGAGTCGGGGCAGGAGGTCTTCGGCCTCGCGCTGGAGCCTGCGATGCTCGCCCCGGCGACGCTGGCATTCCTGCACGTCTTGATGATAGGCGTCGGCCTCGTGGATCAAGGCGGCCCAGGGGGCGACGTCCTCGGGCTCGCCCAGGGAGGCCAGTTCGGCTTCCTTTTCGCTCAGCTCCTCGGCGATTCGGGCTCGATCGTTGCCCAGGGTTTCGAGGGCCTTCGTCCGCGCGCCGCGCTCGGCAACGAGGCGGTCGAAGCGGTCGCGCTGCTCGGCGGTGAGGCGGAAGGCCCGGAGATCGTCGAGCGTCCAGCCCGGTGCGATCTCGGCCAGTCGGTCGGCGGCGTCCCGAGCGGCGGCGTCGCGGGCGCGGCGGTCTTCGGGCAATTCGCGGCGAGCTTCCCGGACGGCCTCGATGGCTCGATACAGCTCCTCGACGACCGCCCGGCGCTCAATGGGGCGGGGGTCGAACTGGAGGTCGGCAAGGGCCCGCGCGGCCTTCTCGGCGTCGTCGTGATCCTTGGTTCGCTGCTCGGTCAGGCGGGCGAAGTCGGCTTCCAGCTTGTCGAGTTGAGTGCGGCCGTCGGAGGGGAACCCCTCGGGGGCGGAGAGGCCTTCGCGCTCGCGGCGGGCGTCGGCCAGATCGCGCCAGGGGGCGTACGCGCGGACGAGCCTCTCGCGCAGGGCCAGGTCGCGGGCGGCCTCCAGCAGCTGCTCGCCGAGCGCCGCGGCTTCGGCTTCGGCCTCCTGCAGCTCGCGGCGACCCTGTTCGTAGGCCTCGCAGCGGATGCTCTTGCCTTTGACTTGCCGGCTCAACTCGGCCAGCTCGCCGAGGATCTTGTTGACCTCGCGGGTCCGGGCGGCGTCGGTGTAGAGATTCGACGCCTCCTTCTCGAGCGACTCCATGACCCGCTTGGGATCGGCCGCGCCGGCGGCCCCGGCGCTGAAGAGGACGGACTTCACGCTCTGGTCGGCCAACGACTTCTCGCCGGCGGCCAACTCCTCCAGGCCGAAGGCGAAGACGGAGCGGAAGAGGTTGGGCGAGGCGTTTCCCAGCAACACGCTGAACGAGGCGTCGTCCAACTCGCCGTCGCGGCCGGCGACCTGGCCGCTTACCGTCTTCTTGCGGCCCTTGCGACGGGACATCTCGACGAGCGAGCCGTCGTCCAGCGTGAGCGCGGCCGAGCCTTCCATGCGGCCGTTGGCGGCCGAACCGAAGGCGTAGGGCGTGCGCTCGGCGAAGCCGAACAGCAGCTCTCGGACGAACTCCAGCAGGGTGGTCTTTCCCGCCTCGTTGGGGCCCAGGATCATCTGGACGCCGGGGCCGGTCAGGTCGAGGTCGAGATCCTTGAAGCGGCCGTAGGCGCCGACGCGGAGCGAGCGGATCCTCATGCGTGCGCCTCCGTCGTCAGGCGGTTCAGCAGCTCGTCCTCGGCAATCCGGAGCCAGCGCGCGAGGTGCGCCGGATCGTCGAAATCGATTTCGGCGTCGTCCTTCAACTCCAGCGCGACCTTGTTCGCCAGCTTGCGGACGTGCCCACCCAGCGTGGCCAGCGCCTCAGGGTCGGATCGAACCACGTCGATGGATCGGAGCAGGTCGCCGACGACGTCCTTCCCCAGGCGGAGGCGGTTGCGGTCGAGCGGGTGGTCGGTCTCCAGCTTGATCTTCTCGACCCAGAGGTCGTCGGCGACCTCGCCGGGAAGGGCGCGAAGCTGGGCGATGGTCTCAAGCCGTTTCGTCTCGTCGCTGAGCGTCCGGTGGGCGCGGCAGCGACCCTTGAACTCCAGCCGGACGGCGGCGAGTCGGCCGTTGGAGTCCTCGGCCACCTGATGCAGCCGGACCCGCGCGGCGTCCACCAGTTCATCGACGCCGTCCTCGGGCGCGAGCGTGATCGCCTCGCGACGCCAGCGCAGGACGTCAGTCGATCGGAAGGCCACGGAGGCGACGGACCCGTCCTGGATCGTCGCGACCATGCACCCCTTCGCTCCCGTCTCGCGGACGTGGCGGCCCTGGGTGTTGCCGGGATAGACGATGAACGGCCCCTCGTTGAGGATCTCGCGCTTGTGGATGTGGCCCAGGCCCCAGTAGTCGTAACCCTTGGCGGTCAACTCGCCCACGGAGCAGGGAGCGTAGCTGTCGTGGTCGAGCGAGCCGGTGGCGTTGGTGTGCAGCAGGCCGATGTTCACCAGGCCCTTGATCGGCTTCGGGTAGCGCGGGACCAGGTTCTCGGTCAGCTCGCGTTTGGGGAAGCTCATGCCATGGACGGCGACTCCCAGGTCCTCCAGGACGACGGTCTCCGGCTGCTTGCAGTCGAGCAGGTGGAGGTTCTCCGGCCAGGGGACGCGGTAGCTCATCTCGTCGCGCGAGTCGTGATTGCCCCGGATGACGTAGACGCGAATCCCGTGCTTGTGAAGCACCCGCATCTGGGCGGCGGCGAACAGGGCCGTGTTGAAGTCGTTCCAGTCGCCGTCGAAGAGGTCGCCGGAGACGATCAGGAACTTCGCCTCTTCCTCGACGCAGACGCGGACGAGGTTCGCCAACGCGGCGCGAGTGGCGAGCCGAACGCGCTCGACGGGGGCGCCCGCGTAGTGCTCCAGCCCGCGGAGAGGGCTGTCGACGTGGAGGTCGGCGGCGTGGACGAACTTCATGACGCGACGATCCCTCGATCCCTGACAACCTATTCCGGGCGCGACGGAGCCGTGCCGCTCCTCGGCGGCCTCCTCAGTCGATATTGTACTTTTGTCCCCCGCGAGGGGAGGTCAATCGGCGCGGATTTCGAGGCGTCGTCGTCGTTGCGACCGTTGCGAGCGGATCAAGGGGCGGGGTCGCGAAGTGGTTCGTTTCGCTTGTAGAGGTCGAGCCGGGAGCGGGCTCGGGAGCGGGAATCGGGGTCGCGTAGAAGTTCCAGGGCCTTGGTCTGGTGGGCGACGGCGTCCTCGAACCGGCCGAGTTCGGCCTCGGCGGCGGCGAGGGCGGCGAGGGCGTGGGGCTCGACGTCCCTGGTCAGTTCCCGGGCGTGGTCGGCCAGGGTGCGGGCGCGGGCGCCGTCGCGGAGCTTGGCGTCAGGAGCGGCGGCCAGCAGCCGGGCTCGGTGCGTGGCGGCCACGGCATCGTCGGGGTCGACTCCCAGGGCGGCGTCGAGGTCGGCGGCGGCGGCGGCGTACCGCTCCTGGAACAGTCGGACGATGCCTCGGCCGGTGTGGGCCGAGGGGTAGCCGGGATCCTCCTGCAGAACCTCGTCGTAGTCGGCGGCGGCGGCGATGAGGTCCCCTTTCTGGGCGAGGGCGCGGGCGCGGCCGTAGCGGGCCTCGATGAGCCGGGGGTCGATCTCAAGGGCTCGACCGTAATCCTCGGCCGAGAGGGCGTACTCATGCAGCTCGAACAGGCAGGTGGCCCGGCCGAGATGGGCCGAGGCGTCGTTCGGGGCCACATCCAGGGCCTTGTTGAAGTCGCCGAGCGCGTCCAGGTGGCGCCCTTGGTCGAAGGCGACGGCGGCGCGAGCGTCGTAGGCGTCGGCCAGACGGGGGTCGAGGCGGATGGCGCGGCTGAAGTCGTCGGTCGCCGCGGCGGACTCGCCCCGGGCGCGGCGGAGGTCGCCTCGACTGAGGTAGAACAGGGCGCTGGAGGGGTCCAACGCCAGCGCCTGGTTGTAATCGGACAGGGCGGCGTCGTACTCGCGACTTCTGGCTCGGGCCTGGGCGCGGGCGAAGTAGGCCAGTGAGTCCTTGGGGTCGGCGGCGACGGCGCGGTCGTAGTCGGCCAGGGCCTCGGTCGGCTCGCCTCGGACGGCGTGCAGGCGGCCCCGGCCGATGTAGGCGGCGGCCAGCTTGGGGTCGAGCGCCAGGGCCCGGTCGAAGTCGGCCAGCGCTCGCTCGCGGTCGGGGATTTCGGCCCAGGCGGAGGCGCGGTCGAAGTACGCCAGGGGGTCTTTGGGGTCCAGGCGGATCGCCTCGGTAAACGCCTGGACGGCCAGGGCGTATTCCTTGCGGACGTGCAGCGACACGCCCCGATTTCGTTCAGCGCGAGCCTTCGCCGCATCGTCCCCGGCCCGCGTCGGCGGCGCGAAGGCCGCCGCGGCGAGCAGGACGAACGACGGGAGGAGTCCTCGGGATCGGGGGCGCCTGGGCATGGTCGACGTCCGTTTCGGGGTTCTCGATGGTGTCAGTCGCCGTAGCCGTTGGGGTGGCTTTCATGCCACTTCCAGGCTGATTCGACGATCGGGCGGATGCTGGTGAAGCGGGGGACCCAGCCCAATTCGCGGCGGGCCAGCGAGGCGTCGGCGATCAGCGCGGGGGGGTCGCCGGCTCGAGGAGGGGCGACGACGGCCGGGATCGGCCGGCCGGTGACCTCGCGGCAGGCGTCGATCACCTCCTTCACGCTGGTTCCGTGGCCGGTTCCCAGGTTGCAGCGGAACTCGGTTCCCGGCCCGAGCTTCTCAAGAGCCGAGATGTGCGCCGAGGCCAGGTCGTCGACGTGGATATAGTCGCGAATGCAGGTGCCGTCGGGAGTGGGGAGCTTGTCGCCGAAGATCGTGATCTTCTCCCGTTGGCCGAGGGCCACCTGGAGGACCAGCGGGATCAGGTGCGTCTCGGGGTCGTGGTCCTCGCCGAGGTCGCCGTCGGCCGAGGCCCCCGCGGCGTTGAAATACCGCAACGCGGCGTAGCCCCAGCCGTACGCCTTGGCGTAGTCGGACAGCGCGCGCTCGATCACGAGCTTCGTGTAGCCGTACGGGTTGATGGGGTTCTGGGGCTGGGTTTCGCGGATCGGGACCTCCTGCGGCTCGCCGTAGGTTGCGCAGGTGCTGGAGAAGACGATCTTGGAGACGCCGGCCTCGCGCATGGCCTCCATCAGGCTGAGCGTGCCGACGATATTGTTACCATAGTACTTGGCCGGGTCGGTGACCGATTCTCCGACGTAAGCGAAGGCGGCGAAGTGCATGACCGCGTCGATCGACTTCTCGCGGAGGACGGCGACGACCTTGTCCCTGTCCAGCAGGTCCCCCTCGATCAACCGCCCGGGGGCGACGGCCCCGCGATGGCCGAAGACCAGGTTGTCGTACACCCAGACTTCATGGCCGGCCTTCGACAGCATCCGGGCCGCATGCGACCCGACGTAACCAGCCCCCCCCGACACGAGCACGTTCATCGTCTGACACTCCGTTCCATCCAAGACCCAAGTCCCGAGCCTCTGAGTTTACCCGAATTCCCCTCGCGCCGCCGCATTCGGGAGCCAGCCCCCAGGCGGCTCCATGACGTGATGCCGAAATGAAACGCAAACGCCGCCCGGCCGGCGAGCGGCAGGCGGCGTCATGGTGGGAGCTTCGGAAGGCCGGCGACGTGTCGGCGTCAGGGGAGCGGGGGCGTCTTCGCGTCGTCGCGGACTTCGAGCGGTTCGGGGAGGCTTCTGACCTCGCCGATCGGACTATTGGAGTAGATCGCGAAGATCGTGGAGGGGACCACGAGGGGGACCGGATTGATGGTCGTTCGCAGCCGCCACCCGTCGAAGGAGTTGGTCCCGGCGCCAGCCCGGGCCTGGCCGATCGAGAGGGGAGTCGTACTCCCCGGGACGTTGCCGAAGACCTGGATCCGCTGTTGCGAGCCCGCGGGGATCGGCGCTCTCCCCGTGAAGACTCCTCCCCGGATCTCGAAATCGATCGCCCCCCCTCCAATCCGAGCCTGAGCCCGTGTGACGCCGACTTGCGGATTGATGGTATCGACGAGGATTCCCGGAGACGGAGAGTCCGCCACGATCTTGAAGCCGATGAAGCGCTTGGCGCCCCCGACGACGCCGGGATAGCCGTCGATGCTGATCGGTGTGTCGACGGGAACATTCGCCAGATTCACTGGGATGCCGAACTCGTTCGTCGGTGTCCAGGGGATGAGCCGCGGGTCGTTCGAGTCGTTCGGAAGGGGGATGGCAGGGACGCCGTTGACGGTCAACACTCCGTTCGCAAAAGGCGCCGTCAGAGGCCCCAGCAGCAGGCTTTCGGGAGGTCCCACCTCCAGGAACGGATGGTATTCGAATGGGAGGCCGAGGGCCGGGTCGGGGATGCCGGTCGTCGGATAATCCACGACGAGCGAGTTGACGTCCGGGTTCCCGGCCTGATCGGCGCCGTAGACGTAGTTGCCCACCACGATCGCGGTGGCGCCCTTGAAGCCGGCCTGACCGAGGCCGAAGAGAGAGGGCGGCAGCGGCGGCTGCCTCGTCGCCGTCAATTCCGCGAGCGACAGATTTCTCTGAAGGGTCGGCGTGCGGAGGCGTCCACTGGTCGCGGCCCGTGGCTTGACCACCACCTTGACCCCCAGAACGTGGAAGACCGCGTCCCCGTTCACGATTGTGGGGTCATCTTCGATCTCGCCTTCAAGTTGGGCCAGGATTATGGGCATGCGACGTCTCCTCTGACGAACGGGCGGACGCGGAATTCCGGGGGGTGAGCGGTCAAGGCTGCGGCGGCGCGGACATCTCGGGCTCGGTGTGGTCGGGGAAGCCCTTCGGCGAGGACTCGGCGCCGCCGGCGCCGACGGCGTTCACGAGGATGATGCGCTCGCTGAACTGGTCGTCGTAGCCGTTGACGACCCGGATTGAGGGATGGTCGAACGGGGCCTTCTCGTGCTCGACGCGGCAGTCGGTCAGGCACATCAGGAAGAAGACCAGGGCCAGCTTTTCTTCCTCGTCCATGTGCAGGCGGAGCATGGCCGGGGCGAGGTCGGGGTTGTGGACGGGGTCGGCGGGGACGTCGCCGCCGCAGTCGTAGAAGTCGACGACGTCGACCAACGACTGGAGCCGGCCGTTGTGCATGTAGGGGGCGGTCAGCGACACGTTGCGGAGCGTGGGGGTCTTGAACGATCCCCAGAAGGCCAGCTCGTTGTCGTGAAGGAGCGGCTTGCGACGACCCTCGGAAGACTCGTCCTGGACCATTGCGCGGGAGCGGGCGAAGAAGTGGACGTCGGCGCGACGGGCGTCGACCGAGTCAAAGGCTTCGCCTTCCGGTTGATTGGGTTCCTTGGGCGTGGCTGGCTTGAGCAACGGAGAGTTGTTCCAGTTCGGTAGATTGCGGTGCCACGAGAGATCCCGAGGGTTGGAGGCGCGGGAGTCGGCGTCGGCGTCGAGGGGGTTCTTCCAGGGCCCTTCGCCGATCCTTCGCGGCTGGTCGAGGAACATTTGGCTGGACCTCGACCGCCCTTTCCTCATCTGATAAGCAACCCCCGGGGCGCCTGCGGAGGAGTACTTGGGAGCCGGGCCGAAAGCGACTTGCGCCTTCGCATCGTCGGCCAGTTTTTGTTTAGACGAGTCGATCCGAGCCTCGGCCATCGTCCGGGTCATGGAGCGGACCTGATCCTGGAGCTTGGCGACCTTCTCCTGTGAATCCCTCTCATTGGGCTTGGTCATGGCCATGACGGCTTCTCGGGTCCGGCGGGGCGCGACGACGCCGAACCTGGAGCGACTCATGCGATCGAACGCCTCCAGTTCGCCCTCAACGATCCGCTCGAGTTCGGCCTGCGAAATCCCCGGGGCGCGATTTCGTTGGTCGGCGATGAGAGGCGGGAGTTTATCCAGGAGGTTCTGGAAGGCCTCGAGCAACTCATAAGGGTAGTTCGGCTCCGGCGCGTTCAGCTCAGTCCATTCGCCGCCGCCGCGGTCGTAGCGGGGGAGGCCGGCGCCGATGACGTAATTGGAGACGTCGTAGAAGGCGTAGGATCCTCGGGCGAGCGGGCCGCTGATCGGCAGTCGGGGGCGGATCGCGGCAAGCGTCTGCGGGATGGGCATGAGCTCGACCATCACCGGGACGCCGATCAGGCCGGCCCGCGCCACGCGCTCGTCCTCGCGGAAGAAGTGACGGTTCCCGAGCCGTTCGACGAACGTCTTCTCGAACGTCGTCCACTCCTTCGCGACCAGTTTCGCCAACTCCAGGCAATGGCCGGGCTCGTCGGTCGGGTGGGTCGTTTGGCGGGCGGTCCGGAACGGCTTGAGCAGGTCGTTGACGGACCGGGCCAGGGCCGCTTCGTCGCCGCCGTCGCGTTCGCAGACGTCGATGAAATCCAACAGTTCGCGATCCAGGAGCGGCTTGCCGCCGTCGGCGAGGGTGGAGCCGATCCGCTCGAGGACGCGCTCGCGGGCGCCGACGTACTTGAAGGCGAGAGCGTCGCCCCGCGAGTCGGGCAGGAGAGCGTTGGAGACCAGGCGGCCGATCGGGAGGGGCTTCAGGGGCTCATTCTCTCCTTGATCGCCGCGGAGATAGACCTCGCTGAACAGCGGGCCGTCGTGGCAGTCGACGCATCCCCGCGACAGGAACGACCGCAGCCCGCGCTGAAAGACCTCGGGCCCAGAGTTAAACGCGAACCGCGGCGTGGCCGGCGGCGGCTTCGGGTTTGTCGTCGACGCGACGACGGGGGGCGTCTCTCCGGGGATGCAGTTCTCGGGTGAACGGGCGAGGCTGTGGACGCGGTCGATGTAGATGGGTTCCAGCTGGCTGCGCTTCTGCCGCCAGAGGTTTTCCACCTCATCGCCGGAGCCTCGGAGCATCCGGTCGTAGGGGGATTCGTTGGAGATCAACGTCGACTGGTAGAGCATCAGGCTCAGACCCCAGTAGAGCGAGAAGTCGGCCTGCATCAAGGTGCCGGTCACAGGCGTTTCGCCGGCGTCGTGGACGGCCAGCAACAGGGGGACCTTGAAAGCGGTCCTGGTCTCGGACGATGCGTCGATCTCGTCGCACCATTCGGGGCGGAAGGCTTCCTGGATGAGTTCGCGGTAGGTCTTCCCCAGCCCCGGCTTGTCCTTGGACCAACCAGCTCCGCGATGTCGACTGAAGACCGAATCGTCCTCCGAAACCATCTGGAAGCCGAGCACCTCGGCGTCGAGGAGCTTGTACGCGAGGTCGTGGAACGTCCGGCCGACGTACGACATTTCCACGTCGTTGACGATCGGGCCCACCGCCTGCGACGCCAGCGCGGCGCGAGGGATGGCGATCCTCGACTTCATGGGCGCCTGGAGTCGGCCCTGGGCGTCGACCCTGCGGACGTAGAGGACTTCGCTCTCGTCGAAGTCGCCGAAGATCGAGAAGCCGTTGAAGGTGGACTCGGCGCGGGAGTCGTGGAAGAGGCGGTCCGCGAACGTCGCATTCATGACGCTGGGCGCGTTGCGGGTGGTGATCTGCCGGAAGGCGCGCGACTGGCCGGGCCTCTTGTCGACGAACATCGACCATTGAGGGGGACGCCGGAATCCATGGGGAGAGCGAAGGACGGATTCCTCCCGCCACCAGGTTCCTTCGGGTGACTTCTCCTCGACAAGCCTCGTAAAGACGCGGGGCTCAACCCCCTGGGAACCGACGATCAGCGACAGCGGCGTCTTGCGGCGGTCCTCGTCGCAGTCCTCCGCTTCGTCTTCCTCGTCGTCGGCGTCGAGGCCCGGAGGGCGGCGGCGGACGTGGGGAGGGAAGCCGCGAGGTACGGGATTCTTGAGGTCGCTGGGGTGGTCGATGCGCAGGGTCGCCACGCCGGCGGCGTCCTCGGGGGCAGGCGGCGGGGCGGGGGCGTCCGTCAACCGGCGCGACTCCTGGTTGGCCCGGATCATCTTCGCGAGGCCGTCGACGGGCTGTTGCTTCTCGCCGAAGCCGAGATCCTTGTGGTCCTTGTCGAGACAGTATTCCTTCCAGCCGACGTAGGGGATGCGGGCGGTGTTCGTATCGCGGGGGTCGGCGCCGAACCGGTAGTGGCACGAGGCGCAGGCGGTGCCGACGAACTTCCCGTCGCCGATCCGGCGGAAATCGCTGCCGGCCTGCATCTCCCAGAAGAACGCCTTGCCCAGCGCGACGGCGGCGTCGGCGTCCTTGATGAACTGGGCCAGATCCGGGCGCTTGACGACCCACTTCGTCGGCCGGCTCTTGTCGTCGCGCTGGACGGCCTCGACGTAGGGGCTGACGAGCTTTCGCGGGTCGAAGTCGTCGATCAACTCCTGGATGCGTCGCAGCAGTTCCGCCTCCTCATGGCCGACGAGGTGGCCGCCAGTGGGGGCCGATTCGCGGGCGCCGGCCCTGGGCTGGGGCGACGGCGTGGTTTTGCTACTCGACGCCGGCTGTTCAGACGGCGTCTGGGCCGGGACCCGGGCGACGGCGAGGGCGGCGATTGCAGCGAGGGCCAGGCCCGCCGCGGCGCGGCTGCGAAGGTTCATGGTCGGTCGGCTCCGGCCGGAGGATGCGGTCGAGATGACATGAAGGATGGGGAGGTCAGCCCGGGATTCCGTATTTCTGCTCGAAGGTGAAGCCCGCCACGCGACGGATCGCTTCGATCAGCAGCGGTTCGCGCTGCTCGGCGGGCATCGCCGCCCAGCGGTCGCTCGTCGAATTGCCGAAGAGCAAGGTGGAGGCGTGCCTCGTCGGATCGGCGTCGACCGCCGGGTCGAGGTCGTAGAAGTCCAGGCTGCGGCGCAGGCGGTCCACGTCGGCCGGCTCGCCGGTGACGAACCGCCAGTCGCAGAGGCCGGACTGATGGCGGTCGGCGCCGTAGATCGAGGCGAACATCCGCAGCGACCGGGGGTCGTCGCGCTCGGGGTCGATCGAGAGCGAGACGATGGTCAGCCGATCGCCGAAGACCGGCGAGAGCTTCTCGCGCAAACCCTTGAGCGTCTGGCTCGTTCCCGGGCAGGTCCCCCGGCAGACGGTGTACATCGTGTTGACGATCAGAGCCCGGCCGTCGACGAACGCCTCGCGGAACCGCAGGCGGCGGCCGAACTGGTCGACCAGCGGGACGTCCGCGAAGCGATCGCAGCGCCGGGGGGGACGCGGGAGGGGATCGGGACTGGGATCGTCGCCCAGCGTCGTCAGCAGGTTCCAGAGCCATCCGGCCATCGGAGCGTTCCTCTTGAGGTGGGGCGTGTGGGCCGGTTCAACCCTTGGACTCAGGTTTGGGAGCGGCGGCCTTGGTCTCGGCGTCGCGTCTCTTGCGGTCGTGGATCAGGTCGTCGACGTCGCGGGCCGGTGTGCCGGGGACCGGCGGATACTCCCAGGGAGGCTCGCCCACGCGGAGGTGGTCGGGGTCGGGCTGGTGCGTCAGGTCGTCGCCGTGGGTGCGAGAGTCGGGAGCGACGTTCGCCCTGAGACGGTGGTCGAGTTCGCGGTCCGCGGCGGTCAGGTCGCCGTGGATCGGGTCCGCGTAGTCGCGGTCGACGGGCTCGAAGTTAAACATCATCCGCATGTCTTCGTGGTCCACGTTATGGCAGTGGAAGACGAAGGGGCCGTTCCAGGTGCGGAACCGCATGCGGATCCGGGCGATCGTATTGGGGCCGAGGACCTGGGTGTCGTGCAGGCCGATCTGGTCCCCCGCGTCCATCATCTCCAGGATGTCGACGAGGTTGCCGAGCCGAGGGATGTTGGGCGGGTCGCGGAGGTCGACCACGTCGTCGGCGGCGAAGTCCTTCTGGTAGCTGACGAGTTGGTGGCTTTCCAGGTGGATGTGGATCGGGTGCCACCAGCCGCCGCCCCCGTTGCGGAGGACCCACTCCTCGACCGAGTTGCTGGAGGGAGTGGCGTTGGCGATCGTCGGGTCGTAGAACCGGCCGTTGATCCGCCAGGCGCCCTTGCCGCGTTCGAAGATGAACTGGCGGACCACCTGGACTTCCTCGTCCTTGATCGGCTCGTGAGGGTTCAGGCAGGTGCCGTGCTTGATGGAGGCGTCTTCCTTCTCATCGAGCGGGGCGCCCCGGACGATGATCTTCATGAGCGCGACGGGCCGGTTCGACTCGGCGAGCTTCCCGGGGCGGACGAGCGGATTGGCGCCGGGGGCGACGTCGAACGGGACCGGAAGCACGCGGGGATCGCCGGGGTCGTCGAGCTTCACCCGGGGGCCGCGGCCGTCGGTCTGGGCCATCGTGTTGACCAGATAGAAGACCGCCTCGTCGTCCTTCCCGAGATTCAGGTCCTTCGTGAGTTCCTTGAAGTCGACCACCAGGTCGGCCCGGTTGGCCATCGGCAGCAGGAGGCTCGTGGCGGTCCGCGCCTTGGGCCAGAGCCACGAATCCTTGCCGATCCGGAGGAACGGCTTGGCGACGCTCTCGAAGTCGCCGCCGCCAGCCGCGGCGGCCGCGCATTCGGCGTCCGCGGCTTCAGCCGGCGCGGGGTCGTCGCCCCGGCGGAGGGCGTCGTAGTCGGCCTCGGAGAGGAACCGCAGGCGGTAGATCCGGGCGTTCGAGCCGTTGAGGAACCGGAATCGGTACTTGCGGTTCTCCACGCAGAGTTTGGGCCAGGGCGTGCCGTTGAGCAGGAACGTGTCGCCGAGGTAGCCGTTGTGGGCGTTCGTGTCGAAGGCGATCTGCCCCGTGTTGTAGTCGATCACCTTGTCCTGGATGACGATGGGGATGTCGTACGGATTGTGGTAGGGCTCCTTGCCGCGCAGGTAGAAGCCGGGGCGTTTGGGGTCTTCCAGGTCGGCCACTTCCTTCGGGTCGGTCTTCAGGCCGTACAACTCGGGGTCCTGGCATGACTTCTCGCGCTCGCCGGGAAGGACGCCGGAGGCGATGAGTTCCAGCTCACGCTCGCTGAAGACCATGACGAAGCCGGCCAGACCCTTGGAGACGTTGTACGCGGTGCAGTCCATGCCGTGGTCGTGGTACCAGCAGGTCGACTGCGCCTCGGCGACGTCGGGGATGTAGCCGCCGCTGTTCGAGGAAAGGACGGCGTCGCCGGGCTTCGGTTCGGTCTCGGGCTTCTCCTTGTCGCGTTCGATCATCGGGGCGATGTTGGGATAGAAGTAATCCCGCGACTTCCCCTGAAGGACGTAGAACGTGGGGAAGCCGTCGCTGTGCGAGGGGTTGTGGCCGCCGTGGAAGTGGATGGAAGTCTCCGTCTCCAGGTGGTTGTGGAACCGGACGACCGTCGGCTGGCCGATCCGCATCCGAAGCGTCGGCCCCGGAACCATCCCCGCGTAGGTGTAGAAGAGAGTGGGAAATGGTAGAGGGTCGATGGGAACCCGGGCCTCCTGGATCGGGATCTTGAAGCACTTGACCGGGAAGCCGCCCCAGTTGTCGACGTCTTGCCGCGGATTCCCGTCCTTGTCGACGAGATGCCGATGGCCGATGATCTTGCCGAAGTGATCTCGCTTGTCGTACCACGCCTTGACGTGGTCCTGCTCGTTCGGGTTGCAGTCGTAGAGCTTCCAGAACGGAGGGGTCATGGCCCACTCGCGGGCGACCCCGTGGAAGCAGTCGCCGATCGGGAAGGCGTCGGTCGGGCCGAAGGCGGGAACCTTCGGCGAAGGGCCTTCCAGGTCCTCGCGAGCGGCGACCGCCGTGGGGCGGGGCGTGGGGGGGATCTGCAAGGGCGTGCGGAAGGCCCAGTTCGGCGGCTCGTCCGCCTTGGCCTTGTCGAACCGGACGGTCGGGTCGTCGAACGGCCCCGGAGGATCCTGCGCCCCGGCGTTGGAGGCGGACGCGCCGGCGGCAGCCGCGGCGGCCGCCCGGATCAGGTCGCGACGGTTCAGCATCGATTCCTCTCCCGACTCAGACCGTTGATTCGACGCCGCCGTCTTTCAGCCCTTCGAGAGGGCCGTTTCCGGGGTGGCTTGACGTGATGAGACACCCGTTTCGGCCTGCGGCGAAGCGATCATTATGATTCTTAACGTATCATGCCAGTGTTTTCTTACGCATGAATGTTTTTTATTGAAGCACGGTGTGGATCGATTCCGTGTAAGGGTGGCCAAAACTTGCACGGCGATTTCGATCAATCATAAAGTAAGGCTAGCCAAAACCGCGATTAAGGCGGAGTCGCGACCGGCTCGACGTCTTCGTCGAGGGCTGATGGGAGACCGGAGGGCCGCTGTCCGGTTAAGCCCCCGCCTTCTTCGGCGCGTCGGCCGGGCGGAGGGCCGGGGGAGGGCCGGCGGGAGGGGCCGGCTTGGCGATCGCGATGCTCAGGCCGATCTCGTTGGCGGCGTCGTAGGCGAGCACGGCGCTTCGGTGGCGGGTGGTGAAGTCGGCCGAGAGCAGCATGGCCTTGCGGTCGGTCTTGTCGCGGGCCTCGCGCAGTCGCTGGACGAGGGCTTCCACCTGGGCGGGGACCGGCTCCTGGTCGATCTTCACGTTCCCCTCGGCGTCGATCTCCACCAGGATGTAGTCGTTCTTCAGGTCGTCGAGCGTTCGGTTGCGGGCCTGGGCGACGGCCTCCGGCGGAGCCTCGGCGGAGGGCTTGGGGATCTCCAGGGTCTTGTAGAGGACCGTCGTGGCCGTGACCAGGAAGAAGAGGACGAGCTGGAACGCCACGTCCACCATCGCCGCCAGGTCCAGTTCCTCGACCTTCTGCGGGCCGGCTCGACGAAGCGAGACCAGGCCCTCGTCTTCCTCATCCTCGTCGCCCTGGCGTTCGTCGTAGTCTCGCGAGCGAGCCGTGGGGAGCGCGACCCGGCTGCTCGACGATCCGGTCGAGGTCAGCCGGTCGGGATGCAGGTCGTCCGGGCCCAGGTCGGCCTCGGAGACGGGGACGGGCTCGGGGATGATAGAGGCGGTCGCTTGCCGGGGGACCGGTTCGTAGGCGATGTCCTCCTCGTCCTCGTCCTCCTCGTAGCCTTCTTCCAGATCCTCGGCGAGTTCCTCCTCGTCGTCCCACTCCCAGTCGGCGGGCGGGGGAGCGTCGTCGCGGACGACCGGGAACGAGAGGTCGCCGCTCTCGACGGGCTCTGGCCGATCCTCGACGGGTGGGACGCGGCGAGCCGGCTCCACCGGAGGTTCGGGCTCAGGCTCGGGTTCGGGCTCGACCTCGTAGACGTCCTTGGTCGGTGCGGCCGGTGGGGGAGGGGCGGCGGCGGGCGGGGCCGCCAGTTCGGGGACGTCGGCGACGCGAGCCCACGCGACGGACGTGCCCGAGGGGCGCACCAGGTCGTCCTCGCGGATGGAGCCCGCGGCCAGGCCGGCGCGGATCTCCTCGGCGGTCAGGCCGCGGGCGAGCTCCAGGCGGTCGGAGTAGAAGACGTCCCAGGACGGCATAGGGTCAACCAATCAGGATGCGATTTCGTGTTCATGACGGCCGGCGTTCGCGCTAAGGCGTCGCGCTCGCTTCCTGGACGCCGACGTGAACGGTGACCCCTTCGACCTGGCTGACCGCCGCGGCGACCTCCAGGACCTTGCCGTGGGGGACGTCGCCGTCGGCCTGAAGGACGACCTTGCGGACCCCCTTGCGGACGGCGTCGTCGACGGCCTTGCGGGCCTGATCGAGCGTCGCGACCGGGCCCTCGCCGTGGCCGAGGAGCAGGTCGGAGTCGCCGCCGGGGACCTTCGGCTTGGCCAGGGTCAGGAAGGTCGCCGCCGATTCCTCCACGCCCACTCCGTGCCGCGCGGGGGGGACGTCCACCTTCTCGCCGCCGGTCATCTGGGTGGAGAAGAGCATGAACGTCATGAGCTGGAAGACGACGTCGACCATCGGCGTCATGTCGATGTGTTCGTCGCGTTCCTCGGTCTCGTCGCGTCGCAGCAGCATGGTCGGAACCTGTCGCCGGGGGAGGGGACTTCAGGAACGCCTCAGCGCGAGGCTGCCGGCCGGGCGGGTCTCTCGGCGGCCGGGGAGGCGGCCTTGCCGGGTTCGGTCGTCTCCATCACGTCGAGCACGTCCTGGAGCTGCCGCTCGGTCCGGTCGCGGAGGCGTCGGAGCCGGGCGTGGAAGTCGTTGCCGATCAGCATCATCGGGTTGGCGATCAGCAGGCCGGCCCCGGTGGCCCAGAGCGCCAGGCTGATGTCGGAGGCCAAGGCGTTGGGACTGACCTTCTCCGAGCTGCCGATCCGGCCGAACGCCCCGATCATCGACGCGACGGTCCCCAGCAGTCCGAGCAACGGGCCCATCCGGACGATCGTCGAGACCGACCCCAGCCGATTCTCCATCTCGGCGACGACCTCGGTGTGGAACTCGCTGACCAAGAGCTGCTTGATCTTGGCCAGCCCTTTGTCACGATTCTTGAGGGCGACCGCCATCAACTGCGCGAGCGCCGTGTGCCAGTAGGCGGGGCTCTGGCAGACGTTCATCGCGGCGTCGTACTTGCCGGCCCTGCAAAGCTCCTGGACCTGCGTCACCAGGGTCTCGGGGTCGCGGATCGTCTTCTTGCGGAGCGTTCGGTAGAGGAGGATCGCGTTGTACGCCCCCCAAACGGCCAGGAACGCCAGGGCGGCGTAAATGATGTAGCCGGACGCGTCGATGATCCGCGTGACGTTCATGCCGGTCGCTCCGCCTCTCCCGATCCCACTGCCGCGACCCGTTTTCCGAGCCGAGCCCGCCCCGACCCTCGAGACGCCCCGACTATTCTCACCGAATTCCTCCATGCTCGGCAAGCGACCCGCGACGGTTGTCGATCGGCGGCCTCCTCGGCGGGTTCAATTGGGTCCGTTTGCAGCCGTCGATTGTGTTGTGGACAGCGTGGAAATTGTTGACTGAAAAGGCTTTGCGGTTGATGCGGGCTTGGCTTCGATTGGCTCGTTCTCAATCCTTCTCGACGCGGTTTCTCCTCAAACGAGGGTATCTCAACTTCCATGCCCGCCACGATCGGCGGACCAAGTTCGGCCTCCGAACCTCTTCGATCCGACGAATTGAGAAAGAGCCGGGCGGACTCTGTCCTTAACTTCAGTATGGGCTCCGATGGTCGATTTCGGCGAAGTACAGGGGATTTCTAGGGAGTTGCACACGACCCGTGTTCAGACCTCCCTTCTCCAACAAGGCAGAGGCGTGACAACAACGCGTCGACTTGAAATTTTGGAAGGCTGGGAACCAAATCCTTGGGACGAGCGAGCTTGCCCAGGTCCCCTCTCCCCTCGCGAGAGGGTGGCCCGAAGGGCCGGGTGAGGGTCGTCGGACCTGTAGGCATGGCCTGGATTGATTGTTTGACGGAACCGTCACGCCCTCCGAAATCCCACGACCCTCACCCGCCGCTGCGCGGCTGCCCTCTCCCGGGGGGAGAGGGGATAAAAGGGGAGCTGACGCCTTCAATCGAATCGGCGGTCTGGACGGCTCGCCCGGGCACCGTGGATGGCGACTCGATCACCCCCGCTTCTTGCCCGAACGCGCCTTGGCCTTCGCCTTGGCCCGGGCGCTCTGGCCTTGCGGGCTGGGAACTGGGCGCGCGGGCCCTCCCTCCTGGGAGGAGCGGAGCTGCTGGATCTTGTCGCGGAGGGAGGCGGCGCGTTCGAACTCCAGCTTCTCGGCGGCGTCGAGCATCTCGACCTCCAGCGCCTGGAGGTATTCCTCGCTGGCGTCGGTGGCCTCGTCGCGGTGGATGGCCTGGCGGGCGGTGGTCCGGGCTTGGATCTCTTCCTCGATCCCCTTGCGGATCGCCTTGACGACCGACTCCGGCGTGATGCCGTGCTCCTCGTTGTAGGCGAGCTGGAGCTGCCGCCGACGCTCGGTCTCGTCCATGGCCCGCTGCATCGAGGGCGTGATCTTGTCGGCGTACATGACGACCTCGGCGTTGACGTGGCGGGCCGACCGGCCGATCGTCTGGATCAACGAGGTCTCGCTGCGGAGGAAGCCCTCCTTGTCGGCGTCGAGGATGCAGACCATCGACACCTCGGGCAGGTCCAACCCCTCGCGCAACAGGTTCACGCCGACGAGCGCGTCGAAGGCCCCCTCGCGAAGCTCGCGGAGGATCGTCACCCGCTCGATCGCGTCCAGCTCGGAGTGGAGCCACTTGCAGCGCAGGCCCTGCTCCTTGATGTACCGCGAGAGGTCCTCGGCCAGCCGCTTCGTGAGCGTGGTGATGAGCACGCGCTCGTTCTTGGCGGCCCGCTTCCGGACCTCTTCCAGCAGCGCCGGCACCTGGCCGCGGGCGGGCTCGATGCGGACGACAGGGTCGATCAGCCCGGTGGGGCGGATGACCTGCTCGACGACCTCGCCGGCGGATGCCGCGATCTCGTAGTCGGCCGGCGTGGCCGAGACGAACATCCGGAGCGACGGCTTGGACTCCCACTCGTCGATCCGCAGCGGCCGGTTGTCGAGTGCGCTGGGGAGTCGGAAGCCGTGGTCGACGAGCGTCAGCTTGCGGCTGTGGTCGCCGGCGAACATGCCCCGGATCTGCGGCAGCGTGACGTGCGACTCGTCCAGGATGAACAGGCTGTCGGGCGGGAAGAAGTCCAGGAGGGTATTCGGCGTCTCGCCCGGCTTGCGGCCGGAGAGGTGCCGCGAGTAGTTCTCGATCCCCGAGCAGTAGCCGACCTCCAGCAGCATCTCCATGTCGTACCGCGTCCGCGCGGAGAGACGCTGGGCTTCCAGCAGCTTGCCCTGTTCCTTGAGCTGTTGGAGCCGCTCCTCCAACTCCTTGCCGATCGCGTCGACGGCCCCCTGGATGCGTTCCTCGGGGAGGACGAAGTGTTTAGCGGGATAGATATAAAGGTCGTCGTGCGTCTGCACGGCCTGGCCGGTGAGGGCGTCGATCGTCGCCAGCCGCTCGACCTCGTCGCCGAACAGCTCGATGCGGTAGCCGAACTCCTCGTACGCCGGCCAAAGCTCGATGACGTCGCCCCGGACGCGGAACTTGCCGCGCTCGAAGGAGATGTCGTTACGGTCGTACTGGATGTCCACGAACTTCAGCAGGAGTTCGTCGCGGTCGACGATGTCGCCGAGCTTCAGCCGGACCATCATCTTGCGGTAGTCGTCCGGCGAGCCCAAGCCGTAGATGCACGAGACGCTGGCGACGACGATCGTATCCGGCCGGCTGACGAGCGCGGACGTCGAGGCCAGGCGGAGGCGCTCGATCTCCTCGTTGATGGAGGCGTCTTTCTCGATGTAGATGTCGCGCTGGGGGATGTAGGCTTCGGGCTGATAGTAGTCGTAATAGCTGACGAAGTAGCGGACGGCGTTGTGGGGGAAGAACTCCTTGAACTCGCCGTAGAGCTGGGCCGCCAGCGTCTTGTTGTGCGACATCACCAGCGCCGGCCGGCCGTACTGGGCGATGACGTTGGCCATCGTGAAGGTCTTGCCCGACCCGGTGACCCCCAGCAGCGTCTGCGCCCCCTTCCTCTCACGCAGCCCGGCCACCAGCTTCTCGATCGCCTGGGGCTGATCCCCCGCCGGCTTGTAAGGGCTGACAAGCTGATAATCGCTCATCGCGTCGGGCCTCGTCGCGGCTAGGAGACGTCCTGATCCAATCTGGTGAACCTCGGTCCAGGCGTCCAAGTATACCGATGCAGGAGGCGAAAGTCTCGCCGGGCCGGAGTTGAAACTCACCGTGAAGGGTCTCGCCTCCCTTTTCCGCGAAGGTTTTCGGGGAGGAGCGGGAACCGTCGGCGTCTGGGCCGTGTCTTCGTGCTACAACGGTCGCCTCAGGGTTGCAGACGGTTGAGGTCGGTGGCCCGGGCTGGGTGCCGGACGTCTTCGCCAACCCAGGGCTGCGACGCTCGGGCCGTTCATTGAACCGCCCCACCGTACATACCATTCCAGAGCCGACCGTTGAAACTCAGGGCTGTTGCATCGAAGGCCGATCGCCCGTGAGGGCGGCGCGACGAGGTTCGGAGAGACTGCTGATGGCGACGACCGGGGAAGGAACCTTGACCCACCAGGCCGCGAGGACCGCGGAGGGGACGGCCGGGGCCGTGCTGGCGGCTTTGAGCGTTTCCCACATGCTGAACGACGCCATGCAGTCGCTCGTCACGGCCGTTTACCCGCTCTTGAAGACAAGTTATGGCCTGAAGTTCTGGCAGATCGGGCTGATCACGTTCACGTTCCAGGCGACGGCGTCGCTGCTGCAGCCGGTCGTCGGGATGGCGACCGACCGCCGGCCCCGGCCGTTCTCGCTCTCCTGCGGGATGGTCTTCACCTTCGTCGGCCTGCTCTTGCTCGCGGCGGCCGACCGCTTCGGCCTGATTCTGCTCGCCGCCGGGATGGTGGGGGTGGGCTCGTCGGTCTTCCATCCGGAGGCCTCGCGAGTGGCCCGGCTGGCGTCGGGAGGGCGGCACGGTTTCGCCCAGTCGTTCTTTCAGGTCGGCGGCAATTTCGGGACGGCCCTGGGGCCGCTGCTGGCCGCATTCCTGGTCGTCCCGTTCGGGCAGGCGAGCATCGCCTGGTGCTCGGCCGGGGCGCTCACGGCCATCGCGATCCTCTACGCAGTGGGCCGATGGTACGAGGGTCGACTGGCCACGCTCCGAGCCAAGCCCCGCCCCGCGGTCGCCGCGACGCACGACGGCCCATCCTCGGCGCGGGTGCGGGCGGCCATCGTGATCCTGCTGGTGCTGATCTTCTCCAAGTACTTCTACATGGCGAGCTTCAGCAGCTATTACACGTTCTACCTGATCCATCACTTCGGGGTCTCGGTCGAGCATTCGCAGATCTTGCTGTTCGTCTTCCTGGGAGCGGTGGCCGCCGGGACGCTCGCCGGCGGGCCCATCGGCGACCGGATCGGCTTCAAGGCGGTGATCTGGGCCTCGATCCTGGGCGTGCTGCCGTTCACGCTGATCCTCCCCTACGCCAACCTCTTCTGGACGGCGGCGCTCACCGTGCCGATCGGCATGATCCTGGCCTCGGCCTTCTCCGCGATCATCGTCTACGCCCAGGAACTGCTCCCCAGCCGAGTCGGCACCGTCGCCGGCCTCTTCTTCGGCTTCGCCTTCGGCATGGGCGGCCTGGGCGCTGCGGTCCTCGGGGTCCTGGCCGACCGGACGAGCATCGAGTTCGTCTACCAGGTCTGCTCCTACCTCCCCCTCCTCGGCATCCTGACCGCCTTCCTCCCCAACCTCCGCCGCTCCCACGCCCGACCAGCCTGAGCCGCTCGCGACCCCGGTCAAACCGGCTCCGATTGGGTTCCTTCGCGACAGGATGCGACGGAACCCAATCGACGCAACATGCGTTTCCGATTCACGTTGGGCCCGCTCACTCAGCTCGATTACGACGGCTTCGTTCGACCACATTTCACCATTGCCCGCACGTCGCCGTCCCACCGACTTTGCTTCGATCGCCGGATTGTCAAAGAGCTCGCTCTACTAACATGATGGCGCAGGATAACGCTGAGCGGACGACCATTCTCGCGAGAATCGGAATAAATCGTCGTTGTAGACGCCTCAGCCCCAAGAAGTGACACCAAGTCGCATGGCATGGGCTGTGTGAATGGATGATTGGAGTCGCGCGTGGTGTCAGGCGGATAGGCGGCACGAACCGACTAACAAATAGGCGATTAGTTCATTTTGGAGTGTTTCCGCTGCCGATCCGCAGAATCAGCATTGTCGTTGAAATCGGTGTTGTCGGAGTTGGGTTCGGGGGGGGGCGGAATGAAGAAGTCGTCGTGTCGAAAGTTAGGGCTGGCGCTGACGCTCGGAACGACCCTAACCGTCGCCGCCCCACGGGCTGATGCTCAGGGCTTGAAGGAACATCTGTTCGGCGTGGGCCACGAACTCGCCTGTGAGGACATCCGGACAGTCGAAGAACTGGCGGCCCTCATCGATCGCCTCGATAAGGAGTTGTTCAAGCACGGCAAGATCGCGGTCAAGTCCCCCGACGTCTGGGGGCAGAACCGGATGACGAAGTTCCGGACTGAGTACGAAGATGAAATGAAGGCCGAGGTCCGCAAGTTTCGGCTCATGTTGCAGGCCTATCAACGCCGGGCCGATACGGCCGCCCTGACGTCGGCGACCACAATCGCGGCGGCCATCCAGCCGACCCCGGCGCGAGGCAGGAGCGGGAGAGGCGACACGACGAACCAGAACGTCACCAACGTCGAGATCCCGGATACGCCGGACATTCCCTCGGGTCTCGTCGCGAACGCGAACACGTTGATCGGCACGATGACGCCCGTCCTGGGCAACCCGGGCGACGTCGCCCGGCTGATGCTGGCGAACAACTCGGATAACGCCGAGGGGTTCGGCCTGGAACCGACGATCGCCCTCGATCAGAAAGCTCGCTACCTGGAACACCTGGCGACCTTGCGGCGGAACAACCTCGGCGACGACACGACCGACCTGCCCGGATATGGCCTCTACCTGATGCGAATGCCCATCTCCCTGCTCCCCGGCGCGGAGTCGCAGAAGGGGAAGGGGGCGTCGGTCACGATCGAAGCGAAGTTCGACCCCACCCCCGATCTCCTGCCGGTCACCTTCCGCAGCGTCGTCGTCCTCGACGCCTCGTATCAGCTCAAGGACGTCCTCAACCGGGCGTTGCACGGATCCATCGTCCTGACCCAAACCAACCCGTCGGATGCGAACGCTGCGACGGCCAGGAACCTGCCGCCGGGAGCCACAATAACCACGAGGTCCCTCGTTCCCACCTCCTCGCCCAACCCTTCCCAGGCCACGCTCTCACCTGTGGAACTGCTCGACGTTTACGGCGGGGCGAACCTGCAGGCCCTGGCGGATGAGCTCAAGGAGGATGAGAAGGACTGGTACCATCACGATCCCAGCATCCTGAGCTGGCTGCTTACCCAGCACTCCAATGCCTACAACTTCTACCGCGACGGAGCCAGACGCGGCGATCCGCTGTTCAGCGTCGAGCAGGTCAACCGGCTGGGCGAACTGGCCTTCCAGCGGCGCTACGGGGAGCTCAAGGCGGCGAGGGCGGAGTTCCTGGGGGCTTTGATCGAGCGTCGAACCGGCATCCCCGTCGACCCGAAGGGGCTGTCGTCGACATGGTCTCCCGGGGATCTCGAGGACGCCGCAGACTTCCGCGATCGGATCGATTCGATCGACATCCTCACGTACGGCCTGATGGTCCAGATGTACTACTTGGATCGTCAGATCAAGTTCGACATGGAAGTGGTCTCCCGCCGGAAGGGGTGCGCCTGCGGCGATCCCTGGGGGCTCGCACTTTTCGAGGCCGATCCGTCCGAGGAGGCGCGAGCCGCGTTTGGATCGTACGTGGCGTGCAAGTGGCCGATCCACGTCTTCTCGCTCGACCCGGCCGTCGACCAGCAGAACCAGCTCGACCTGTTCAGCCGACGAAGCGAGCTGCAACTGGCGCTGGCCGCCGCCGTGGCCAGTGGCGAGGTCAATTTCCGGAACGCGACGACCTACGCTCGCCGGCTTGAGACCGACCTGGCCACGATCGACCTGAACCGCACAGCCGTTGGCTTCGGCGCCGGAGATACCACGTTCGGCTGGCGGTTCCAGCCCAGGATCCAGACGCCTCCCACGCAGAACAACCTCCGCCGCGCCGTGGGGCTGGTCTGGCGGGGCGGACCCGATATCGCCTACGACATCGCGAACCGGCGGATCGAGCCGGGCCCGCGCGAGTGCGTGGCCTGCATCGTGGCCCCCAACTTCGTCCCCCAGCTTCGCCTGACCTCGGTGGCCAACTGGTATGACCTCCAGGGCCACCACATGAACCAGACGATGGAGACGACGGACATGGTCCGGATGGGCGCCAAGCTCCAGGGCGCCCGGGCGGCCCTGGAACGGATCTGCGACGCCCACTCTTATCCGCCGGACCAACTCCAGATGCTCTCGGACCGACTCGACCAGCTCCAGGCGCTGCTGCCGATGAAGGCGCATCGGGTCACTCTCCCATTCGAGGGCGACTTGACGGGTTCGGAGATCTTCAGCTCCTCGAACGCCGGCCTGGCCCCCAAACTGTTGACGTGGTACGGCGAGCCCCAGAAGAACGGCGGCCCCTCGTCGATCTTCATCCTGGGGACCGGATTCAGCATCCACGAGCTGAAGGCAGTGGCCGGCGGCGTCCTCGTCGGCGACATCGAGCTGATGAGCCGCAACGTCCTGCGGATCGCCATCCCGCAGGAGGCCCGGATCATTGAGACGAACGCCAAGGTCGACGGCAAGCCGCGACGCGTGATCGACGTTCACGTCGCCACCCCCAACGGCGTTTCCAACCATCTGCTCGTCGAGGCCGACCCCGCGGACTCCGCCAAGTCGGCCGACGAGGCCGTCGCGCGAAAGTCGGCCTACGCGGTCAACGACAAGACCAAGACCCTGGGCATCGACTACAACCTGATCAAGCTGAATGACGGCAGCGGGCGATTTCGGGCGTCCAACGGCCGGCCGAACGGCACGACGCCGTCGGTCAAAATCAACTGGAGCGCTCCGACGGGGACGGCTCCGAAGCAGCTCCTGGTCACCCTGTACGGCGAGTACAAGGGGGGCCGCCTCATGATCCCGCTCGCTTCGCCCCTAGTCCTCTCGGCGGCCAACGGTGTTTACACGATGACCTCGGACCACGAGAAGGCGATCGCCAACGCGTACGTCGATCAGTTGGAAGGATATGCTTACTTCTCGCAGGACGAACCGCTTCCCGCCCTTAAGATGACCTCGATTCGGGTCAAGCCCGTGGCGACCGACCGCCCTTTCGACGACGTGGTTGAGGTCGAGGCGGACAACGATCTGACGATCCAGCCGAGGCTGGTCCCAGTTCTTCAGGAATCGGCCGTAGGAGCGAGCCAGAACGAGCAGGCGCCGCCACTTCCGCCCTCCCCTGGAATCGCCCCGCGTCTCGAGGACGCCAAACAGCCGGATGTCCCGTCGCCCAACACCCCGCCGTCGGCCGGGCGGGCGGGCGAGGAGCCGCCGACGACGCTGGAGGCTATCGCTCCGTCGGCGTCCGTCCGGCCGAAATCTGTGATCCCTCCCCCGATCACGGCCGCTGCGCGTCGTGATGCCGCGGTCAAGCCGACGGCCGCCCCGGCTCCTATCAAAGAGAATCGCGAATCCATCTTGTCCCGCTTCGGGGTACTGCGGCGCTGAGCCGAGGACGGATTCATCGGCCGATCGAATCGGCGACGCCCCACCCCGGTCAAGGGGGGGACGTCGCCTTCGTTCGTAACGAGCGGCCTGGCGGCCCGGCGGGCCTCCGTCTCGCGGTGGACTTCGTGGACGACCTCGCGAAAGTAGAGGGCGCCGTTCACGGTGGAGAGCCTCGCACGTTGATCGACCGCTGGATGCGAGCATTCGCCCGGATGCGGTCGTTCAGGTAGGTACGCGTCAGATCACCGCCGAATTTGGGATCGATGAAGAGCTCCGCACTTTCTCGTTCACGAGGCGTTCGCCGTTGCCGCCGAGGTCTTCGTCGAAGAGGTCAGTCATCAACCCGACGCCGTAGGCCGAGGACGCGTGACAGAACTCGTGTTTCGCGAGTCAACGAACGGGTCCGCCGCTGCAATCGAACCAGCCTCAAGGAGGCGAGCCTGGCCAGCGACGATCATGAAAGATCACCGACGGATTTTGAGGGCAAGTCCCGCGGCCAGGAGGGCTACTCCAAGTCCCCAACAGGAGTACACGAGCACCGGATCCCAGCCGACAGGCGGCTCGGCGACTTCGACTACCCCTGTGGCTTCAGAGGTCTTGGGGACCGCTTCGGGGGCTTTGGGGACAGCGTCAGCCTCTTTGCGAGCGGGGGTGAGAATCTTGCCGGTGGCGGCGTCGCTGACTTCCACATTGGGTGAGATGCTCGGCCGGAAGGTCTCGCTTCCGACCTTCTCATTGAAGGCGACGTGCGTGACTTCCGAGTGCGTCGTCATCCGAACGTCGCCGTCGCGGTTGAACTGGGTCAACTCCGACTTCACGACGAATGGGTGCCCCTGCACGACGTCGACCTTCTGCGACTCCCAGATCCAAAGCCTGTGAGCCGTGGCTGGGTCGGGCCCGTCGTACGATTCGACCCGGACGGGGAGTGCGTCGTCCCGGCGCAGGAAGTACAGCAAGTTCTGTCGCACCTGCCCGAGAAGGACGTCATTGAACATGAACTTGTCGCACGGCTTGGCGTCGATCTCGGCCTCTCCCAGGTCCTGGGCTTTCTCCAAAGCCTCATGCAACGGGATATTGCCGACGTATTGATACTTCAACGGAATCGGCCGATCCGCGCCGGGGATCGACGCCTCCGACCCGAACGTCTTGCCGGTCCTGGCGGCCGTCTGCTTCTCCGGGTGATCCTTGTCGTACTGGATCGTCGTGCCTTTGCGGCCGTCGAAATACTGCTCCTTTCGACTGACGGTGCCGTCGACAAGCGTCATGACCAGGGAGAGGCGACGTTCTCCAGCCGCCGTCTCCGTGTAATGATAGTCCGTTTGCTTGGCGAGCGTCACGCCCGCGAATTTGTCGAGCGACGCCGATGAACGCTCGATCGTCTGGGTGACATCAACCCGGATCGTCTTCCACCAATGCATCTCTTCGGCGGACTTGGCAATGATCGCCGGGCGGTCGCTCATTCATCGTCCTCCCCAAGCGAGACAGGTTTGCGCAGTGCATGTCGGGCCAGACCAGGGAACCGACGACATCGGAGTTCCACGATCTCAACTCCAGCCTCAATGACGGCGATATTCTCTGGACTTGCAGACGGCCGTTGGTCCGAGATTGCTTCACGCCAGGAGAGCGGGGGGATAGTCGCCGGCTCATTTCAGGGCAAGCCGCTGTCGAGTGCCTTCAGGGTTATGAGGCGACTCCGGAACAAGCATCGGCGATCATCGCGGATCGACGATTTCTCCACCCGCGCGGCTGCCCATGGCCCTCCATGCGGCGAGGTTGATGCTGGATTCACACCATCGGACGGAACCGTCCGCCATCGCGGCGTTCACACCTCCAGGGTGGTAGCTCCTGGCGCTGAACAGCCCCGTTCCGACAAAGGACATCTTCCCACAATCGGGAATCGGGTCGTTCGGCGGCCCTGCCACGAAAAACGCTGTGTAAATGGCGCCGCCCAGCAACCATGACCCGCCTCCGTCCGTGGCCCAAACCCTCCTGGCGGAACGCTGAGCCGCGCATGCCGATCTCCACGCGTCCGCCGGGTCTTTCCTCTCCAGGAGGCCTTCGTACATCGCCCAGTCGCGGAAAGCTGAACTCGCGGATCGACCCGAGCCGATCGGCTTCTCCGAGAACGCCAGGGTGTTGGACGTGCCATCCGCGTACTCGGCGAATCGCGTCGCACGAAAGGACACGAACGCCCCCGTCCTGGTATCGGGGCAATCCGAACAAGGACCCACGTTGATGCGATAGCTGACGGCGCCTCCGTTCGCATCCGCAGCGGGGTCGCTCGGGCAGAGGAACGTCGCGATCTTGATGTCCAGGACGGAAGCGTTGCCTGGCGCGATCATCGGCAGCGTGACCCCCGGGAGGCCGAAATTGATGCTGGCGTAGAGAGGCTGAAGGTCAAGGTATGGCAACAAGCGGCAATGCAGGGAGAAACTGTTGCCTATCCCTCGGGCCAGTTGTCCGCCCGTCAAGCTCGGCGGCATGCCGTCCCAGGTCGCGGCGTATGCGTGGGCGGCGAGCATGAGCTGCCGGAGGTTGTGCACGCAGGCGGCCCGGCGCGACGCCTCGCGCGCGGCCTGCACCGCGGGCAGGATCAGGCCCACAAGGAGGGAGATGATCCCGACGGTCACAAGCAACTCCACGAGGGTCACGCCGTCGCGGCGATCGTTGCGACCTCTCTGTCCCCTCGGCCGAACCGTCCCGAGAGAGATGAGGGCGTTCATCGTTCGGTTTCCGTCTTGACCATGACCACGGCCTCGACTTTCTCGCCCTTTCGGTCCTTCACTCAGCTTCGGCGCCCGCCATTGACGATGTCCCGGTCGGCTCTCGGCCGCCGGCTGGCCCAGGAAGATCTTGATCGACGCAATGAGATGCAAAAGTGTTGAAATTAGAGACGCCAGTATCACAGATGACTTGAACGTCATAAGAGGTCAAGAGAAAACTCGACCTACGATGTGTTCCGTCAGTCGAAGCGTGCGTGGGGACCTGGAAGCGGTGGACGTGATGATTCCCCAGGGCGGCCCTGGGGACAGTCTCGGACGCCCCCGCGGTCGGAGGCTGAATGTCAGTGGGACGAGCCCGGCAGGTTGCCTGGTTCAGGACGCGGTCCCGTCGGACGGATGCGGCCGGGCGGGAGGCGGATGGCGGCCAACTTGGCTTTGGCCATCAGGGGATCGAGGAACGCTGCCGCCGACCGGAGCGTCGGGGATTCGCCCAGAGCCAAAGGTCTTACGGCTCCTTACGGGCGAGCGCCTGCCCTCAGCAAGTTCCTGAGACTTCCTCGATCCCAGGCTTGTGGCAAATTGTGCACGCGTGGACATTCATGTGGTAGACTTCCGGCTGGCCGACGAATCGGATCGAGGGCCGGGGGGCCTGGGCGTGGCCGAGCGGAAGATCATCCACGTCGATATGGACGCCTTTTATGCGTCCGTCGAGCAGCGCGACAATCCGGACCTGCGCGGCAAGCCGATCGCGGTCGGCGGGTCGCGCGAGCGGGGGGTTGTGGCGGCGGCGAGCTATGAGGCTCGTAAGTTCGGCGTCCGGTCGGCCATGGCCTCGGTGACGGCGAAGCGGAAGTGCGCCGGCCTGATCTTCGTGAAGCCTCGGTTCGACGTTTATCGGGCGATATCCCAGCAGATCCGGGCGATCTTCGCCGAGTACACGCCGCTCATCGAGCCGCTCTCGCTCGACGAGGCGTATCTCGACGTCACCGGGAACCTGAAGGGGATCGCGTCGGCCACGGTGATCGCGGAGGAGATTCGCGCGAGGATTCGATCCGAGACGAGCCTGACGGCTTCGGCCGGGGTCTCCTACAACAAGTTCCTGGCCAAGATGGCCTCCGACGAGAACAAGCCCGACGGCCTGTTCGTCATCAAGCCGAAGGCGGGACCCTCGTATGTGGAAGCCCTGCCGGTGGGGAAGTTCCACGGGATCGGGCCCGCGACGCAGGCGAAGATGGAGAGCCTGGGGATCCGCAACGGCGCCGACCTCAGGGCCCAGTCGCTGGAGTTCCTCCGAGAGCACTTCGGCAAGGTCGGCCCGTATTACTTTTCGCTGGCCCGAGGGATCGACGAACGGCCCGTCTGCTCCGATCGCGTCCGCAAATCAGTCGGCGCGGAGACGACCTTCCACGCCGACCTCTTCACCGCCGAGGAGGCCCGAACCGCTCTGGAGCCGCTCATCGCCAAGGTCTGGTCCTCCTGCGAAAGGTCGACGCTCAAGAGCCGGACGGTGACGCTCAAGGCCAAGTACGCCGACTTCCAGCAGATCACCCGCAGCCGGACCCTCGATTCGCCGATCGCCTCCCGCGCCGAGATCGAGGATGTCGTCTCCTTGCTCCTCCAACCGCTCTTCCCCGTCAGCAAGGGGATCAGGCTCCTCGGCGTGACCCTCTCCTCGCTCGACAACGGCCCGGAGAACCGCATCGGCCAGCAGCTCCTGCTGCCGCTCTGAACGGTCGCGGGGATTCTCGCGACGGCGACGCCTCGATCACGGCACCCGACGAGGCTCCACCCCGGCCTCTCGCAGGAGCGGATCAAGCCGTCGCGACAACTCCGCCAGGTTGTGGCTGGGGACCTCCGGGTAGAGGTGGTGCTCAAGGTGGTAGGTCAACTCCAGGAACAACGCCGGAACGATCCGCCCTCTGAGGGTGTGGGTCTGCGACAGGCGGGTCTCGCCGTAGTCCCGGTGCGGAAGGTGCACCGTCAGGAGGGGGTAGACCCAACTGCCGATCACCACGAGCGACGTGTAGAGCAGCACGGCAGGCGTCCGGCGGTAGAGGCAGACGCCGGCGATCGCCACGGCGAGGGCGAATCCAGCCTCGACGACCAGCCATCGCCGCTCCGCCCCGCCTCGCTTGCTTCGTGAATAGGCCCACAGCCACAGGCGAGGAAGGAAAAATGGTCCCCAAGCCACGGCCTTGAGCAAGCTCATCCGGGCCGGATCGCCCTCGGGATCGTCCGGCCCCGGGAAGGCGCGATGGTGCCTCAGGTGAGTGGCCCGGTAGGCGTGGCCGCTCTCCAGCAAAACCGCCCCCGTGGCGAAGAGCGCCCAGTCGGTCTGGCGTCGCGAGAGACCCAGCGACCCGTGGACGACGTCGTGCGTGACCGCGACGACGGATACGAAAATCAAGAACACCACGGCCGGCGCGAGCCACCAAAGGCCCGAATAGGCCACGAGCGCATACACGATCACCCCCACGAACGGCCTGGCCAACGCGAGCCGCCGCTGGCAGCAGGTCGTCGACAGGAGGTCCCCGCCGATGGTCCGCAACGGAGGCAACGCGGGCTCAATGCACGTGGCAGGCTGCATGTCATGCTCCGAAGTCGTTCACTCAATGGTTTTGGCGGTTGTTTCGATATTATCAGAAAGTTCGGCTAAAACAAGATTTTTGAGCGGACGTGCGATTCTGCCCCATCTTTCGTGTCGCTGTGGGGAAAGGGAGCAGCGAGCCATCACGAGTCTGCCTGTCCCGAGATGACGAGCCGGGAGCGACGAAAAGATCGGTCGAGCCGACCGGGTTCAGAACGCGCAACCGGAGACCAACTCGCCGGGCGCGCCCTGAGTGTCGATGAGACGCATCCCCGAGACGTCTCGCGGGCGGCTGGCTTGTAACGATCCAGGTCCCACCAGGTCGCCTCGTGGGTGGATCGCGCGACGTATCCTCCTGGCTTGTTTCCCTCCGCCTGGGGTGATCGCGGTTCTTTTCGCGAATCCTGAAATCCGGCCGGCCGTCGTGCTGATCGTGTGGATGCCGGGACGATCCGAGCCGCATCGGATGGGACGTCTCGGTCGATCGTCCCCCTCACGCTGGAGAAGCAACCATGCCAGCCTATTTCGCATATCCCGTCCCGCTCACGTTCCCCGTCGTGGGGCAGGTGGGTTACTGCTTCGAATACTACTCCGTCGACGACAATGGGAACATCAATCCAACCGCCTGGTACGATTGGACGACGGGGACGCAGGTGAAGACCTGGGACGTCGCAAAGACCCTGCGGCCCATCTATCGCCGAACCACGGACACCACCTCCGCCGACTCGAAGATCGCCATGATGGCCATCCCGCAGAAGGTGCTCGCGTACCCCAACGTCATGGCACTGGTCTACACCGTGGCCGACAACGACAAACGCGACCTCCTCACCACGTACGACCGCGCGACACTCCTGCGCATCGTCGGCGGTTGAGGATGAATCCGCTTCCTTGACCTTCGCATTCCCGCGCCAAGGGCTGACCGGGGCGGCTCCTCCGCTCGAACGCCGATCAGGAGGATTCGGTCCGGTCAGCCCGGCGGCGCGCCTCGTTGGCGACCTCGGCGCGGATCGACCTCTCTCAGAACGCGCAGCCGGAGACCAACTCTTCGGGCGCGCCCCGTGTATCGACAGGGGTTTCGGTGCGTCCGGTCAAGCGGGCGAGGCGGGAGCCGAGATCAGTCAGCATGTCGGCCGAGTAGCCGGGCCAGAGGGCCTCGACGGCTCCGCCCGGGGCGACGAGCATCACGTAGACTGAGCGCTCCGCCTGGCAAGCCTTGATCAGGCGATGGTCGGGGTCGGCCAGGATGGGGAAGGGGGACTGGTGGCTTTCGGCCCAGTCGCGAGCCACGGCCTGGTCGCCGTCGATGACGCCCAGGAAGGAGGCGCTTTCGCCGTAGGCGGCGTGAAGGCTGCGGAAGTAGGGGGCGGCCGCCTCGCTGCAGGGGCAGCCGTCCTGGATGAAGAACAGGACGACCGGCCGTTGCTCCGACTCCTTCGCCGGCGAGTACGCGCGGCCGGAGGCATCGGTCGCGGTCGCGTCCGGGGCGCGTCGGCCCGCCATGGCGCCGGCGGCCTCGGTCATGGTCGGCGTCACGGGATGGTAGCTCGCCGGCGACTTCAGCGCCGCGAAGGCCAGCACCGAGACGCCGACGGCGAAGAGTAAGCCCGTGATGCGATTGGTGGTCATGACGACCGCGTCCTTTCCTGGGTCGGGCTTAGCCGAGCGCTGCTTCCGCCATGGCCTCGACGGATTCGGATTCGGCCTTGTGAGGACGCGACCGGCCGATCTGGAGGACGAAGCCGGCGGTGATCAGGCAGAGAGCGCCCGAGGTCAGGAACGCCCGCTCGTAGTCGCCGGTCCACGACCGGATCGTCCCCGCGCCAAGGGCGGCTGTCGCCGCGCCGAGCTGGTGGGCCGCAACGATCCAGCCGAACATCACGCCCGAGCGTTCGCGGCCGAAGGCGTCCGAGGTCAGGCGCACCGTCGGCGGGACCGTGGCGATCCAGTCCAGACCGTAGATCAGGGCGAAGATCGGCAGCCCCCACGAGGCGGAGCCCAGGCACATCGGCAAGACGATCAGGGCCAGCCCGCGGAGCCCGTAATACCAGCTCAGCAGCACGCGGTTGTCCAGCCGATCGGACAGCCAGCCGGAGCCGGTCGTCCCCACGAGGTCGAAGAGCCCCATCAACGCCAGCAGCGACGCCGCCTGAACCTCGGGGATCCCGAAGTCCATGCAGGCCGGGATCAGGTGCGTGCCGATCAGGCCGTTGGTGCTGGCCCCGCAGACGAAGAAGCTCCCCGCCAGCAGCCAGAAATCGCGAGAACGCAGCCCGCTGCGAAGGGCGTCGATCGCGACCAGGGCCGGGTTCCCCGCGACGGGCCGGATCTCGGCCGCATCGGGTTGCTCGCCGTAGCGGCCCAGGCCCAGGTCGGAGGGGCGTTCGCGGAGCAGGAAGGCCACGAGCGGGATCACCGCGGCGGCCGCCCCCGCGACGAGCAACGCGGCCGGACGCCAGCCGTACCGCGTGACGATCGACGCAAGCAGCGGCAGGAACACCAACTGCCCCGTCGCCGTGCTCGCCGTCAGCACGCCCAGGACGAGTCCCCGACGCTCCGCGAACCAACGATCGACGACCGTCGCGCCGAGGACCATCGCCGTCATCCCCGTGCCGCTTCCCACCACCACGCCCCAGAGCAACACAAGCTGCCAGGGAGTCGACATCAACGGCGTCAGCGCCACGCCGCTCGCGACGATCGCCAGCGACATGAGCACCGTGTTGCGGACGCCGATCCGGCTCATCAAGGCCGCGGCGAACGGCCCGATCAACCCGTAGAGTACCAGGTTGACGGAGACCGCCGACGAGATCGTCGCCCGGCTCCAGCCGAACTCCTTCTCCAGCGGGACGATCAGGACGCCGGGCGTCGATCGGACCCCGGCCGTCGCCAGCAGGATGCAGAACGTGACGCCGGCCACGACCCAGGCGTAATGCAGGGAACGACGAGGCTGCAAGTCCGGCGGCGACATGACGACGAATCTCCAGGCGTGCTCTTGATCTCGACGGACAGGTCGACGAGGATGTTACGGACGGTTCTGTCTCATGTCAACCCGCGCACCGAGCGAGCCCCTGCCTTGAACCCCTCGAAGACGGCCCGAGAGCGAGTGCTGGAGACGGCCGAAGACCTCTTCTATCGCGAAGGCGTCCGCGCCGTGGGGATTGACACGATCATCGCTCGTTCGGGCGTCGCGAAGATGAGCCTCTATCGGAACTTCCCCTCAAAGGACGACCTGGTCGTCGCCTATCTGGAGGCGCGGAATCGCCGTTTCTTCGCGAACTGGGATCGGGCGGTCGGGTCTGAAGACGCCGCCCCCCGCGCACGGCTGCGAGGGCTGATCGAAGCGACCCTGAAGCGAGTCAGCCAGGCTGGATATCGCGGCTGCCCGTTCTTGAATTCGGCCGCGGAGTTCCCCGCCCCGGACCACCCGGCGCGGGCGGTGATCTCCGAGCACAAGCGCGAGGTCCGGGCGCGTCTCCTGGGCCTCTGCCGCGACCTGAAAGCGCGAAACCCTGAGACCCTGACTGCGCAGTTGATTGTCCTGCTGGACGGAGTCTACGCATCGGCCGGCTCGCTCACCGCCTCGGAACGCGCCGCCGTCCTCAAAGGGGCCGAAGCGATGATCGACGCCTCGGTCAATTGTCCTTGAAGCGGCGTCGTCTTCCAACTACACTTGTCGTTACGCGGTGACGAGGCGTCGCCGGGCGGGAGACGAATGAGCGAGCGATCGCCATGGGCGTGACGATCCTGGTCTGTTCTTGCGGACGGCGGTTGAAGACGGCGGGGATGGCTCCCGGCAAGAGCGGGCGCTGTCCGGGCTGCGGTCGAACGCTCCGAACGCCCGAGGCGGCGTTGGACGAGCCCGCAACTGCCCCGGCGGTCGAAGAGGATGAATGGAACTGGCAGGGGACCTACGACCTCACCCCGGCCGAGCCGCCTCGCCTCATGCCTTCTACGATCGACCGAACGGCCGTGGACGGGCCCCTCGGACCCTGGCCTGACGATCCCGAGGCCCTCGACGAGCCGGCGGCGTCCGCCGAGACGGCCGACAGCGAGTGGGACTGGCAGGGGACCTATGAACTGGGCGCAGACCGGCCCGCGCCGGTGTTGGTGCAGATCCCCGAGGAGCCTCCAGGGACTGTCGAAGACGCCGAGGCTCAGCCGTCGCTCGCTCCTCGCGGTCGGAACAGGCGGAGGGATTCGGACGAAGCCGAGCCGCAGCGTTTAGACCCGTGGTGGCCGCCGCGCCTCCTGTACCCGTCGCGGGGCGTTGAGGGCCTGGCGATGGTCGCGGCGATCGGGGTCGCGGCCTGGGTTATGGGGACGCTGGCTCCGGAGTATTGCCTGGCCCTTCTCGCCGACGGCGAACTGCTGGGGACGCCCACGATGGGCCGCTTGATCGCTCTGATCTCGTCCTTGCCCGTGCTGATCCTGACCCCCCTGGTCATCATTTACGACCTTCAGTACCTTTCTCGGGTGCTGGAGGCCTCGAGCGAGGGCGAGCCGCTGCCGCCTCGCCCGCCCGACCGCAACGCCGACGGCCTTCTTGACAGTGTGGGCTCCTGGCTCCTCTGGCTTGTGCTCGGGGCGGGCGTCGGCCTGCTGCCGCTGGCGGCCTACCAACTAACGGCGGCTTCCTCGGCCGGGTCGTGGGGCACTGGCATGGCCATGGCCCTCGGGTTGGCGGGGCTCCCTTACGCCCTGATGGCGCTGATGCTGACGTTCCTGCACGACGACGCCCTGGCGGCCCGGCCGTGGGCGGTCATTGGCACGATCATGCGGCTTGGCCCGTCATTCATTGGGCTCAGCCTGACGGTCGCGGCCCTCTTCACCGTCGTCGGGCTCGCCTTCGCAGCCGCGCTGGCCTTGCGCGACCGCGCCTTCTGGGTCTACATCCTGGCGAGCCTGATCTGCTGGTTGCTCGCGGTGTGGATTCCGATCGTCGCCATGCACACCGTGGGGTCGTACTACGCCCCGCGCAAGGGTCGCCTCAAGTGGCGGCGGAAGCGGCGCCGGTGGGGCGTGAGTTGAGGGTTGCCCGGCCCGCGACGGGTTGTTGCGTCACGGGCCGGGCGAGGGAGGAGAAAGGGGGCGACCGCGATCAGGCGGTGGGAGGGGCGCCGCCGGGGGGGAAGCCATCGGGAGGCGTGCCGCCATCGGGAGGCGTGCCGCCGTCGGGAGGCATGCCGCCGTCGCCTCCGGGGGGCGTACCGCCGACGTCGCCCTGATCGCCGTTGCTCAGTTCGGGGTCGTTCAGGTCGAGGTAGATGTTGTACGTCCCGAGGGCGTATTCCTGCTTGGCCGACAGGGTCAGCAGGAGCTGCGAGCCGTCCTCGGCGCCGTCGTCGTCGGAGTCGGCCATGTAGATGTCGTCGGTGTTGTTGAAGGTGTCGCGGCCCGGGTGCTCATTGTAGGGAGCGGTCAGATAGACCTGCTCGGACGTCCGATCGTTGAAGAAGAATTGAGCGACCTGGTTGTAGGTCACCACGTCGTTTTCGGCGTCGTACACGCGGACCCGGTAGTGGATGTGGACGGTCCGGCCGCTGTACCAGCCGGGGTAGATCGTCGTGAACTTGACGATCCCCCGGGCGTTCGTCACCTGGTAGCCGCGGAGGAACTTCATGCCGACGGTGTTCTGCGCCTCGACGTCCGAGTAGACGCCGACCGCATTGCAGTGCCAGATATCCACAAAGGCCCCGGGAAGCGGCGTGGGCGTGCCGTTGGCGTCGAGCTGCGAGACGCAGATCGTCAGTCGGAGCGGGAAGCCCAGCGCGACCTGGCCGGTCGCCGGGTCGGTGGTGACGTCCGAGCGGTTGAGCATCTCGTCGACCCAGTACGGCCCCTGGGTCATGCCCGGCGTGGGCTCCTCGGCGAGCGCCTTCGCCATCCCCATCCCCGAGACGATCGCCGCGCCGGCGACGCTGCGCTGCAAGACCGTTCGTCGGTTCAGCTTCGTCGCGCGATCGGAAAATTCCATCGACATGAATCGCATCCTTGATAGAACAATCGTGAGGGTCGAGTGGATTCAGGCCCGGCGGCGGGCGCGACGGAGGACCGGGACGACGCAAACGGCTCCCAGCGCGGCCAGGGCGATCGAGCCGGGCTCGGGGACGGCCGCGGCGGTCACGCTCATCTGGTAGGGGTACGAATCGGCCGTGAACCACGTCGAGCCGGCGTCGTCGCTCATCGCCGTCGTGGTCGAGAAACCGACGCCCGAGCCGAGGTTCGAGGAAGCCCACGACCATTCGAATTCGCCGGTGACGGCCCGCAGGACGACCCAGTAAGTCGTGTTCGCGGACAGGATCATGTCGTAGATCGAGAACACGATCGGCGAGGCCGTCGTCGAGATGCTGGAGTCGGCCGAATACGTGGCCAGGAGCGAGCCCGGCTCCAGGTCCCCGTCGGTGTAAAGGTCGACGACGACCGAGCCGCCGATCGACGTCCGGGCCAGATCCAGCGTCAGGCTGGAGAGCGAGTAGGCCGAGCCGTCGGTCTGGAAACTGGCGGCCAGCCAGCTCGCACCCGTCACGGCGTCGGCGCCGCCGGTGGTTTGCGAGAGGTTGTCCGCGAGGATGATGTCGGCCTGCGCCGCCGACGAGAGGCCGAGCAGAACGAAGGCCAACAGCGCCCCCGCTCCACAGCAACGGCTGGGAGAAACCATCAACGAACTCCTGGAAGCGAGACAAGGATTTCGACGTGGGCCTGGTCGCCCCCGTCGCGCCGGCAAGTCGTGCGGAGATCCACCCGCGACCGCCGGACAGGTACCTCATCGCGACGCGTCGGAGAAAGCGTGCGCAAGATTGAGCGATTCTCGGGGGCCGAGTTCTGGACGTGGATTGCGCCGAGACATAAAAGAAGGGGGACCGCGATCTTCACGACCCAGTCCCACATCCTGAAGGAGCCTCCTCTCATGCGTTCACTGGTTCCGGTCGCCGTTCTCGGCGTCGCCATGGCTGGTTATCAAGTCGCTCGATCGCAGCAGCCTGCGGCGCCTTCGGCGCACGAGGCCGCGGCCCAGGTGGCCGCTTCGACCTACGAACATCTCGCCTCCGCGATCATCGAGATCGAGGCGACCGAGGACGAGCTGGTCAAAAGCGTCCTGATCGGCTACCAGAGCGCGGCGCAGGGACACCTGCGGGCCGCCGCGCGCGACGCCGAGGGGCGTGTGGGCCACCTGGAAGCCGCCGCCGCCGAGATTACGAACATCGCCAACGAAGGCGACAAGCGGATCCAGGCCGTCCGCCAGCGGCTCGCCAAGGCCGGCCACACCCACAACACCGACGCCGAGACCAAGTCCGACTACATCTGGATCACCAACCGCGAGAAGAAGGCGCTGCTCGACCTCGCCGCCAAGGTCGCCCGCGCCGGCGCCAACGCCACCGCCGGCGAGCTTGACGCCCTCCGCAACGACCTGATCAAGCTGTTCGACTCGGCGATTACGCCGGAGTGAGCGGCCCCGCTTGGAGGGCCGGTGCTTGTTGTTGATATGGAGTGTTGTCCCTGGGTGCCATGGCCACGCGAGCGTGGCCATGGACCGGCGCGGGGCGGCTGCACGACCGTCGCCGATCGCATGGCCACCCAAAGGTGACCATGGCACTCAAGATTCGTGCATTCTCCGGTAGTGTTGAGTAAGGAGTCTCGGCTTGATGCCCTTCTCGCGCAGGCTGCTGGCGGCTTCGACCGTACTGGCCCTGATCCCCGCGTGCGGCGATCCCCGGCCGGTTGAGCCGTCGGTTCCTGCGGCGAAGGTTGAGAAGCCTGCGGCGCCGCCGGCCCCGCCTGGCCCTCGTTTCGTGGAGGTCGCCAGGTCGGCCGGGCTGACGACGATGATCCACGCCGGGGGACCGGACAAGGATCACATTTTGGAGTCCACCGGCACCGGCTGCGCGTTCGTCGACTACGACGGCGACGGCCGGCTCGACGTCTTCCTCGTCAACTCGTGGGCGCTCGACGAGAATCCCTCTCAGGTACGCGCCAGGGGGCGGAACGCCCTCTACCGCAACAAGGGGGACGGAACCTTCGAGGACGTCTCGGCGAAGGCCGGCGTCGACGACGATTCCTGGGGTTGCGGCGTTTCTGCGGGCGACTACGACGGCGACGGCCTCGTCGATCTCTACGTCACCAACTTCGGCCCCAACCGCCTGTATCGCAACAAGGGGGACGGGACTTTCGAGGAGGTCGCCGCGAGGGCGGGCGTCGCCGATGCGGGTTGGGGCGCGGGCTCGGCCTTCTTCGACGCCGACGGCGACGGCGACCTTGATTTGTACGTTGCTAACTATATTGAAGCGACGATGGATGAGGTCCTCGCCGCCCGTCGAACCACCGCCTGGCGCGACATGGTGAAGGTCCTCGCCGGACCGTTCGGCCTTCGCGGCGGCCGCGACCGCTTCTATCGCAACAACGGCGACGGGACCTTTCGGGACGCCACCGAGGAGGCCGGTATGACCGACACAGCCGAGTCCTACGGACTGGGCGTGCTGGCCTCCGACCTCGACAACGACGGCGACGTCGACGTCTTCGTCGCCAACGACTCCAACCCCAACTTCCTCTACCGCAACGACGGCCACGGCAAGTTCACGGAGATCGGCGCATGGAGCGGGGCTGGTGTGAACGCCGGGGGCGTCGCCCAGGCCGGCATGGGCGTCGACGCCGCCGACTTCGACGGCGACGGCCTTCAGGACATCCTCCTCACGACGTTCGCCCAGGACTCCGCCACCCTCTTCCACAACGACGGCGAGCTGGCCTTTCAGGACGTCTCCGTTGCGGTGGGCCTCAAGGCCATCACCTACCGAGCCTTGAAATGGGGATGTGGGTTCTTCGACTTCGACCACGACGGCGACGTGGACGTCGTCATCGCCAACGGCCACATCTATCCTCAAGTCGACCTCTCGCCCGAGCTGAATGAGAACTATCGCCAGCTTCCGTTCCTGCTCCGCAACGACCGGGCGAAGCTCGTCGACGTCTCGCGCGAGGCCGGCCCCGGCTTCCAGGTCGCCGCCTCGGCGCGGGGCCTGGCTCTGGGCGACTACGACGACGACGGCGACCTGGACCTGCTCATGACGGCGATGGACTCCCCGCCGCTCCTCCTCCGCAACGAGGCTCCGATCGCCGGCCACTGGCTGAAGCTGCGCCTGTTGACGGCTCGCGGCGGCCCGGCGCTAAACGCGCGGGCCGTCGTCACGCTGGGCGGCAAGGCGCAGCTCCGCGAGCTGCGCAGCGGGTCGTCCCACCAGTCGCAGAACGCCCTTGAACTCCACTTCGGCCTGGGCGCGGCCGCCGTCGTCGACCGCCTCGAAATCACATGGCCCGGCGGTGGCAAGACCGTGATGGAGCACGTCGAGGCCGACCGCACGCTGACGCTTCGCCAGCCGAAATGAGTCAAGGGGCCTTGAGGTGGGGGCCAGATGATCGTCTATGCGCTGCCGCAGTCGAGGATTGTCTGAGCGGTCAACAGAGGGTTAGACTGTCATGACATGAAGCGATTTTTATGACGAGTGGCTGTCGCACGACCCCCTCAAGGCCGGAGGACGTCCTGTGTCGCAAGGGATCGAACTGGACGCTGGAGAGACTGCGAAGCGGCCCATCGACGCCAATCGCTACTGGAAGTTCAAGGACGCGGACGCCTACACCGGGTCGGCCGACGACCTCCGAGGTATTGACGCCGCCCCGACCGAGGCGGCTCTTCGGGCGGTCGGGATGGTGTGTTACTTCTCCGGGGTGGGTTGGTTTGTGCATGTCGTCTGGTGTTCGATGATCGCCGTGCGACATAGCCAGGGAAGGCTGCTGGCGCCCTGGAGCGTTCACCCTCTTTACCTGGCGATGGATGGGACCCTGCTGGTGGCCTCCATCGCCGGCCTTGTCACGGGCTACGGCCTGCGTCGGCTCCGCTCCTGGAGTCGGCGATCGGCGGCGGTCATGGTCGCGGCTTTCTTCACCTTCATCGCATTGAATTTGGCCTGGTCGAGCCGCAAGGGGATCGTATTGGCCGATCTCACGGTCGACGTCTGCGCCTGCACCATCCTCGTGCTCCCGATGTTGGCTCTGCTCCTGGAGGGAGTGGGGCCACTCCTGACGTCAGCCTACGCTGAGACGGTCCGGCGGACACCGCATATCAAGGTCCGGTCGCGATTTCCCACGGAGATCCGCTGGGCATTCTGGGGGCTCATCCTGCTCTGCATCCTTCTGACCCCACTCCTACCCGATCCCTGAGCGTCCCAACGGTCGACGGCCAATGAGCCGTCGACCGCATTACGGTTACGAACCATCCCATAACAGGCCGCCTCCGCGTAGAGTGGCTGACTGCCATGGGATGGACTGCAATCGGAACGCGCGACGATGAATTGAATCGATCAACGGAAGGGCTTGCCGGCGACGCTGGGGCCGGCGACGCCCGTTCGGCTAATCGGGGTGACGACGACGGCGTCGCATCCCATCAGGGTTGAATAGAGGTTTGGGCTGTAGACGACCTCGGTGGTCCACACGTCACCCTTGCGGCGCTGGATCAGCCAACTTGCGGCGGGTTCTCCGGCGGCGGTCGAAGCCGAAAGACCGCCTTCGCTCGTCGTGATGAGACCGCCGTTGACTTGCGGTGCTTTATCGCCGAGCCACGGCGAGGCCGGCACCAGCGCGGGCTCGCGGAAGAGGCCTTCGGCGAGGCTTGTGGCCAGGTTGCGGCGGTCCTTGAGGATCGTCTTCATGCTGAACATGGCGACGCCGTCGTCGCCGGGGGCTTCGCGGACGAGCTTGATCTGGTTGACGATCTCCTCGACCTCATACTTGCTGGCGTAGAGGCCCGGCCAGACGTGTCGGCCCTTCTTGTTGATCTCGATCCAGTAGTTCAGCAGCGGGCCGAACGGCTGGCCCGGCGAGTCGATCTTCCAGTAGAGCTGAGGCGTCCAGTAGTCGAGCCAGCCGGAGGTCAGCCAGGTTTCGGTGTCGGCGTAGAGCTTGGCGTACTGGTCGAATCCCACCACGCCGGCCGGTTTGCCGGGGCGAGGGACGCCGAACGGGCTGATGCCGAAAAGGACGTGCGGCTTGGCCTGCTTGATCGCTTCGTACAGCGTGTGGACCATCGTGCTCATGTTGGCTCGCCGCCAATCGGCGCGAGCAGCGGGGTCGTTCCCCTTGTTTTCACGTGACCACGTGGCGTCGTCGGGGAAGTCGATCTCGACCTTGGTCTGGGGATCGCTTTCGGGATAGGGGTAGAAGTAATCGTCGATATGGACGCCGTCGACGTCGTAGCGGCGGACGACGTCCATCACGACGTCGAGAGTCTGCTTCCGCGCCTCGGGATCGCCGGGATCCATCCAGAGGAGCTTGCCGTACCGGCGAACGCGCTCAGGATGGGCCTTTGACACGTGGCTCGCGGCGTGCTCGTGCTTCGCGCCTCCCTGGCGGGCGCGGAAGGGGTTGAACCAGGCGTGGAGCTGAATGCCCCGCGCGTGGGCCTCGTCGATCCAGAACTTCAGCGGGTCGTAGCCCGGTTCGGGGGCCTTCCCCTCGGTCCCCGTCAGGTAGTACGACCAGGGCTCCAGCTCCGACGGATAAAGGGCGTCGGTCGCGGGGCGAACCTGAAGGATGGCCGCGTTGAAGTTCGACGCCTTCAACCGATCCAGGATCGCCCGCGCCTCGTTCTGCTGCTGGTCGGCCGGCAGTCCCGGTTTGCTGGGCCAATCGATGTTGTCGACCGTCGCGATCCACGCGGAGCGGAACTCACGGGGGATCGGCGGCGGCTCCGGCGGGGCGGCGATGATGTTGGCGCAAACGGCGAGCATCGTGGCGAGCACGGGCGGGGCTCCTGTTCCAGGCGGGAGTATCTGAGGAGCCTCCATACTACCGCGCGGACGCCGCGTTCCGCCGCGTCGAACTCAGGCCCGCTCGTCGGGCTCGGAGACGTCCGGGACGTCGACGCCCAGGGCGGTGGCCAGGTCGATCTGGTGCTCCTGCTCCTGCACCAGGATCGAGCGCAGCTCTTCGGCGAGAGCGTACTCGCCGAGGGCCTCGCACTGGCGGACGCGCCTGCGGTAGTTGCGGATCGTCTCGTTCTCGTTGTCGAGATCGAACCGGAGCATGTCCTCGGCCTTGTCTGAGGTTTTCACCGGCTTCGGCGTGACGCTGGGCATGCCGCCGAGGTAGTCGATCTGCTTGGCGATGCGGATGGCGTGATCCAACTCCTCGCCGGCGTGGACTTCCAGCTCGGCGGCGATCGCCATGTACTGAGCGCCCTTGAGCACCTGCGAGTAGTTCACATAAGCGATGATCGCCTGATATTCGCGGGAGAGGTCCTCGTTGAGCAGGTCGATAAGCTGCTTGCGGGTGATCTTTTCGGCGGTGTTTTCCTGGGGCATGATGGCTCTCGCGTCGTCTCGTCGGGTCCGCCTCGGGTCCGTGCCAGGCCCGACACGCGCCGCAGGCGGGGCGACGATCGGGCGATTCACGAATCTTCAGAAGCGAATTCCGGGCCGAATCGAACGCGTTCGGGGGGCTCAGTAGTCTCGGAGGCCGAAGACCTTGGCGTAGACGTCGATCTTCTCAGTGAGCGAGGGATGGCGCGGGCCGTCGCCATTCTGGCGCCAGGCGACGAGGGTGAGGTCGTCGTCGGCCTCGCCGCCTCCTCGGTGGTCGGCCACGGCTTGCAGCAGGTCGCGACCGATGGTGAACTCGCGCGGGTCGTCGCGGACGGTGAGCCCTCGGGCCAGGCCGATCAGGCCGTCCTCGCCGAGTTGCCGGCCCGACGGGTCGGCCGCCTCGACCAGGGCGTCGGTGTAGAAGAGGACCACGTCGTCTCGTTCAAGCGAGACCGAGAACTGGTGGTACGCCGTCTCTTCGTCGAGTCCCCACGGAAGGTTGCCAGGGCTCTCAACGGGCCTGTCGAGGACTTCCCACGTCTTCGTCGAGGCTCGATACAAAAACGGGCGCGGGTGGCCGGCGTTGGAGATCGTCAGGCTTCGGTCAGTGGCCAGGTACGTCGCCACAACGGCCGTCGCGAACCAGCTCAACCGGGCGACCTCCGCGAACTGACGGTTCAGGTCGCGGACGAGCCTTCCCTGCTTCTTGACGTTGATGTTCTTCCGAATCAACTTGCGGAGCGAAGCGCCGACCTCGGAAACCGCCGAGCCGTGCCCGGAGACGTCGGCGAGAATCAGGCGCGAGATGATCCCCCCGCCGCAGAGCGAGAAGTAGTGCACATCGCCGCCGCTCTCGGCCGACTCGTACGGCCGGCTGTAGACCCACTGGTCGAGTCCCGGCGCTTCGAACGACTCCTCGACGGCCAGGTTGCCGCCCCGGATCTCCATGCACTTCATCGATCCCGGCCCGGAGTCGTGCGCGCGCTTCGACATCGCCGCTTCCTCACTTGCCGCCGACCGGGCGGTCGGCGGCGGTGGTCGCGGTAGGGATGGGGCCGTCGCCGAGGTAGAAAGCCTCGCAGAGCTTGCCCAGCACCTTGCCGGCCTCCGACGTGGTGGGGACGGGGGCCTTGCCGTCGGGCGAGTCAAGCACGACGCCGTTGATGAAGAAGGCGATGACCAGGGGGCGGCCGGTGGCCGTCTCCATGTAGCCGGCCAGGGCCTTGCTGGTGAGCAGCCGGCGGCCAATGAGAGCGTCGTTGACGAACATGGTTCCCGTCTTGGCCCGCGCGTGGCCCCGCGCGGGGCTGTCCTCGCCGACCGCCTTGGCCAGCGTGCCGTCGCGGCCGAGGATCGGTAGGGCGGCGTCGTAGGCGATGAAGTCGGGACGGGCGGCCATCGCGCGGAGCAGGGTCGTCGCGGCGCGGGGGGTGACCATGTCGGCCCACTCGCCGCCGGCGCCGCCGCCGAACGAGATCGTCAGTGGGTCGAGCCCCAGCCCCTTGAGGATCTCCCCCTGGCGCTTCAGGCCGGCGGGGAGAGTGCGTTCCCCCTTCTTCACGGCCAAAAGCAGCGGCAGGGTGCTGGCGTGGAGGTTGTGGCTCACCTTGAGAATCACTCGGGCGAACTCGCGGAACGGCGGCGAGGTGTACTCGGCCACCTTGGGGAGGCTGGCCACGGCCGCGGAGGGGGGCAGGTCGGCCTCGGGATTGTCGGCCAGCGGCGAGGCCGCGACCTGCACGCCGCGACGGCGGAGGGCCTCGATCAGCAGCGAGCGCGCGAACGACGCCGGGTCCTCGACCTCGATCGTGTCCACCAGCGGCTCGGGCCCGGCCGGAACGCGACCCCGGACGGAGATCCGCCGGGGGCCGACGAAGGCGATGCGGATGCGGGCGTCCTCGCCGGACGTCGTGTCGACCTGGGCGTCGACCGCGATCGACTGGGTGGCCGGGACGACGGCCACGGAAGCCGGCTCGCCGGCCGTCTTGGCGGGAGTGACGACGACGTCGATCAGGTTGTCGTTGATCATGATCGGCGAGACCTTCTCCGGCCCGCTGCCGGAGCTCTTGGCCCGCTCGAAGAGCCGGTCGTCGACGATCACCTCGCCGGTGATCTTCTTGATCCCCGCCGCCTGGATCTCACGGGCCAGGTGTTCCAGCCCGGCCAGGGGGTCGCCCTTCACCAGGACCTCGGACGCCTTGCCGGCGGAGGCGTAGATGTGGTCCTCGTCGGTGAACAGCAGCTTGCCGTCGGGGCCGGTTCGCCCCCCCATCGCCGGGTCCCCCTTGGCGATCAGGATCAGGTCGCCGTTGAGCGTCCCGTCCTGGTCGACGCTCCCGCGCCGGAGGATGGGCGTCTGGAAGCGGTAGTCGGCGCCCAACTCGACCATCGCCGCGGCCGTGGAGAAGAGCTTGGCGACCGAGGCCGTGCCGAACATCTCGTCGGCGTTCTTCTCGTAGACCGTTTCCCCCGTCTTGGCGTCGACAGCGAGGACGCCCCAGTGGGCGTGCTTGAACGCGGGGGTCGCCAGCACCGCCTTGACCCGCTCCTCCAACGTGGTGGGAGCAGGGGGGGCCGCTGGAGGCGAGGGGGGCTTGATCGGTTCCTGAGCCCGAACGCTGGGAACGAGCCCGATCAGCGCGAGAATTGTGACGATGGACTTGAGGCGGCTTTCGCCCTTCGGGCCGGCCTCAACCGACCGCCCCGCCCACGATATCCGTTCCATCGTCCCGATCTCGGCTCGCGTCATCGCTTGTCCCCCGTCCGTCGCGACGTCGTTTCCCTCGTGTGGAAACAGTATAACGGAACTGTCCCTCCGCTTCTCGGCCGGAGGAATCGTTTTGCCCGATCGCGCTGGGACGCCTATACCCATAACGGAACGACATTCGTCCAGGCGGAAACCCTCGAACGGAGGCGGCTCGATGAAGACGGGGATGGCGACGGCGGTGTTCGCGGCGGTCCTGGCCACGACGTCGGCGGCGGCCGATTTGCCGCGATATCGACTGGAGCCGGGGATGGTGCTGACCTACAAGGGGCTGAGCCGGTCGAACTACGGCGCGATGATCATGACCAGCGAGACTCAGACGACGGTCTGGGTCGTCGGGCGCAACCCAGACGGCAGCGCGCGGGTCGTCGTTCGGCAGGGGCGCCGCAACGCCTCGGCGAAGGAGGGCGTGGAACTGAAGGGGATGGACAAGCAGCCGATGGAGTTCTCCCTCGCCCGCCTCGACCTCTTCCCCGACGGCCGGATCGCCCCGGACTCCGAGGTCGGCTCCGGAATCAGTCCTCAGACGATCTTCCCCCAACTCCCGGCCGACGAGGCCGAGGCGAAGGCCGGCTGGACCGTCCGCGAGCCGAACGACCCGGACGAGAGGCGCTGCGATCAATTCCAGACCGAGCCGGGCGGCTGGAGCTTCCGCACCCAGTCCGCTGGGCCTGAGAACGCGATCTACGAATCCCTGAGCAGTTCGACGGTCCATTTCGACGCGGCTCGCGGGATCGTCAAACGCACGGAGACCGACCACTCCCAGAACTACGGGTTCCAGACCAAGGGGACGGCCACCCGAGAGCTGGTCTCATTGGAGACTCTTGAGCCTGAGAAGCTCGCCGCCTTCGCGAATGCGGCCGACGCATACTTCGCCGGCGAAAAGGCGTACGTCGAAGCGAGGCGGGGCCGGGAGAGAGACCCCGCGAAACTGGAATCCGTCCTCGCCGAGGCGAAATCGGCCCTGGAAAAGGTCCGGGACGCGACGACCGAACCGACCTTCCGCGAGCGGCTCGACGCCCGGCTCAAGGCTCACGACTCTCTGGTCAAGTATTCAGTCGACGGCGCGAAACGGCTCGCGGAGGTGATTGGCAAGCCGGCTCCCGACTGGAAGGCCGTGGGGCTGGACGGTAAGGAGCACGCCCTGGCCGATTACCGTGGCAAGGTGGTGGTCCTCGACTTCTGGTATCGCGGCTGCGGCTGGTGCATCAAGGCCATGCCCCAGATGAACGCCGTCGCCGAGCACTTCGCCGGCCAACCCGTCGCGCTGCTGGGGATGAACACCGATCCGGTCGAGGCCGACGCCAAACTCGTCGCCGACGTGATGAGCCTGAAGTACGGCACCATCCGGATCGACAAGGATCTGCCCGGCAAGTACGGCGTCCACGGATTCCCGACGCTCATCGTCATCGGCCCCGACGGCCAGGTGCGCGACGTTCACGTGGGATACTCGAAGAACCTTCAGCAAACGCTGACGAAGTCCATCGAAGCTCTGCTGCCGCACTAAGCGCGGGATTCACGCGGGCTGGATTTCGATCCAGCTCGCGGACCGACTCGCAACACCCACCGGACGGCCGTGGTGGATGAGAGGATCGTCACACACCCCTTGGCGACGGGCCGGCACGCCGGACCTCGTCGTCCTGGCGGAGAAGGGGGGGGCTTACCGGACGAGCTGAAGGTGCGTCGCCGAGATGAAGCCGTTGAGCATCCGCCGGCCGAAGGCGCGAACCGGGCTGCCGTGGCAGGTGTTCTCGCTGAGATCCTCAAGCCAGCCGTCGTCGGGGACCAACGACGCTTCGGCTTCCACGAAGATCAGGTCGCGAGGGCGTCCCTTGGGGGCGACCTGGAGGACCACACGGGTTCCGTCTTCCTGGCCGCAGGGCTCCACCCAGGAGTCGATAATCGCCCCGCTGACCTCGAGATCGGATTCCATTCGAAGCTCCTCCTCAAGATGGATCGGCACCGCCCCGTCTCGCTTTACGACGGTGTGATCGCCATCAGCGCTCTCTTGCCTTACACCATCCATCATAGCAGGTCGCCTTGGTTCGTCAACAGCGGCTCGACGCGATCGCGAGCCGGCGTCGGTTGGAACATGGCGTTTGTTCTTGCTAGACAACAATCCGGTCTCCCTCCGGGGGAAATGTCGTCGCCGAGCATCCACTTAGTAAGAGGAAATCGACAGGCCGGCGTACCACGATCGATGGCACGCCAGGGATTCAAACACAGGCTATACCAAGGGAATGCGGATGCAAAGCCCGCAATCATGATGCCAGGGTGGGGCGAAGGCCATAAGATTAACAAGTTTTCGCCAAAAGCTGGCGAAAGCGAGCCTTCCCGAATCATCACAGGAAGGTTGGAAACGATGGCCTGCATCCATTCGATCGAGCTGGGTCCTTAGAGAACATGTGTAGCATCCCAATTTCGGAAAGGCAAATACATTCTCTGGCGTCTTTTGGGGTTTCCTGTAGATAACCTGCCTTTCAATGCGCCGCGACGGAACCGTCGCATTCCGTGCACATGAGCCGTCAGCCATCTCGACCGGATCGTTTTTCTCTTGGCTGACGCAGCGGGGCGCGGCACGATCGCGAGGTCGGCTGCTGCGAGCTGCGCGAAAGATTTCCCGGGATCGCGGCGGTTCGGGCACATTTTTTAACGGCGACGGCTTTTCGACGCCGGGCGGGTCGGGGTCTAACGACCGAGGAGGGTGGCGTGGGTTTTCGCGTCGACGTGGAGAAGAAGGGCGATCGGGACGTTTACATTTTGCGCGACGAGTCGACGGGGGCGTCGGCCTCGGTCCTGCCGTCGTACGGGTTCAACCTGTTCGACCTTCGGCTGCCGGCCGCCGGGGAGGTCCGGCCGATCGTGGTGTCCGACCCCGACTTCGCCTCAGCTCCGAGCAAGCCGGGGGGGAACGGAACGCCGATCCTCTTCCCATTCCCCAACCGGATTCGCGGCGGGGAGTTCACCTTTGAGGGGAAGAGTTACGCGATCCCGACGAACAAGGGGGCGAACGCCATCCACGGCTTCGCCATCGACGTCCCCTGGGACGTGGTCGAGCACAAGGCGACGGCCGACGCGGCCGTGATCGAGGGGCGGTTCCAGCTCTCGGTCCATGCGCCTCAGCACGTCGATCACTGGCCGACCGACGCCATGCTCTACGTCCGCTATGAGCTTGCGGGCCGGACGCTGACGATGACCACGACGGTCTCCAACCCGACCGACCGCGACCTTCCTTACGGTTTCGGGATCCACCCTTACTTCCGGCTGCCGTTCCCTCCCGGCGGCGACCCCGCGCGGACGAAGATCATCCTGCCGGCCTCGAAGTACTGGCCTCTCAAAGACTTTCTGCCCACGGGAGAGACCTTCGAGGTCGACGAGCGGCTGGACTTCCGCCAGGGCAAGCCGATCGCCGGGCTGAAGCTCGACGACGTGCTGACGGATCTTGAGCACGTCGACGATCTGGGAGTCTGCCGGTTGGTCGACCTGGAGAAGAACGCCGAGTTCCAGCTCGGCTTCGACGGGGCTTTCCGCCACCTGGTCGTCTACACGCCGCCGGGCAAGCCGGACGTGATCGCCGTCGAGCCCTACACTCAGACGACCGACGCCATCAACCTGCAAACCCGCGGCATCCCGGCCGGTCTCCGCGTCCTGGGACACGGCGAGGAGGATTCGCTGACGCTGACCATGAAGACCGTCGGATAAAGGGCGGCTTGTTCGAGGGGCGGCGTCCGGGGTATCCTTGGGAGGTCGCCGGATTTCGGAGGGCCTGTCGGATTCGGTCCGGACCCTAACGGCCTTCCCCCCTTGCGGGGGAAGGTGGCCGCGAAGCGGCCGGATGAGGGGGGATCGGTGCCGACTTAAAGGCCAACGGTCGGATGCGCGGGCGACGCCGGTCGCCCCCTCATCCGCCCCTTCGGGGCACCTTCCCCCGCAAGGGGGGAAGGCCGATTCGCGACGCTCTCTCCGAAGCTCGACGTGCCTCTCCCGGCCGGGAGAGGGAACTTGAGGCGCGGTCGACTCGAATTGTGGAACGAGCACCCACGAGCCTGGAGGATCTGCACATGGAGGCGCCCTCTGATTCCGGGCCGGCCGACGTCGACGCCATGAACGTCGACGTTCTCCGCCGCGCGGTGGATGTCTATCTGAAGGTCGCGTACCCCACTGGCAGCTTGCCGGAGCCCGCCCGGCGGCGGTCGACCTGGGACAAGGGGGTGCCGCCCCACGAGTTGTTCGCGAAGCCCCCCTTCGAACGCGCCGGCAGGGCCCCGGGAGGGCAGACGCCGATCTTCGCGCTGCGGCTGGGGAACCAGCGGTATCCCCACATGAAGCTGCAATTCCAGCCGTGGAACAATTCCGAGGGCATGATGCTCTCGGTGAACACCCACGACCAGATCGCCGGCCTGGACCTTGGCGCGGCCGACGTCGAGGCCTTCAAACGCCTCCAGGCCGACAACCAGCAGCTCAAGGAGCAGATCGAACAAGCCTGGGAAGCCGAGGGCCTGCCGACCTTCCTCCACTTCCTTCGCACCTACATCCAGGACCGCGAAGGCGACGAGCCCCAGGCCTGACGATTCAAGGTCGAACCGGACGTCCCTCGACAGGGGCAAGGCGAAAACGATGCAAGCGGCGACCTGGAAGCGGATTGCCGTAGCAACCCTGCTCGCGGCCCTGGCGGCGACGACCCAGGCGGCTTCGCCGAACGTCGTCGTGATCCTGGTGGACGACCTGGGCTACGCCGATCTCGGCTGTCAGGGTTCGAAGTCCGTCGTCACTCCCCACATCGATACCCTGGCCGCGGACGGCGTTCGATTCACGGCCGGATACGTTACTGCGCCTCAGTGCAGCCCTTCGCGAGCCGGTCTCATGACCGGCGCTTACCAGCAGCGGTTCGGGCACGAGGCCAACCCGGAGGTGTCGTTGCTCCGGACCTTCGGCCTCGCCGAAGGACGGTCGACGCTCGCCGATCGATTGAAAGCGGCGGGCTACCGGACGATCGGCGTCGGGAAGTGGGACCTCGGGGCGATCCCCTCCGCACAGCCCTGGGCGCGGGGGTTCGACGAGTATCTGGGCTTTTACACCGGCTCACGCAGCTATCGACCGATCAAGGACGAAACGCCTTCGTCGTACAGCCGCCTCCGCAGCGGCCCGGATCGGCTCGTCGGAGAATCGGGCTGGATGACCGACGTTCTGTCCGACGCGGCCGTCGACGCGATCAACCGACATGCGGACGCCCCCTTCTTCCTCTACCTGGCTTACAACGCCCCGCACTGGCCGATGGAAGCGCCCCTGGAGCGTCAGCAGCGGTTCCGCGACGTGCCCGACCTCCATCGTCGCATGTTCCTGGCGATGATGTCGCAGCTCGACGACGGCGTCGGCCGCGTGCTGAACGTGTTGCGGACGAAGGGGCTGGACGAACGGACGCTGGTCTTCTTCCTCAGCGACAACGGCGGCCCCACCGGGCCTCCCCGGCCAGCTCCCGACGCCCGATTCGTGTTAGGAATAAACACGTCGTTGAACACGCCGTTCCGTGGTCAGAAGGGCGCGTTGTTCGAAGGAGGCGTGCGCATTCCGTTCCTGGTCCGCTGGACGGGGACGATCCCGGGCGGACGAACCTACGACCGGCCCGTTAGCTCGCTCGACATCCTCCCGACGGCCCTCGCCGCGGCCGGCGCTGCGTTTCCCGACGACGGATCGCTCGACGGCGTGAACCTGCTCCCCTACCTGGCCGGCGCGCAAACCGGCGACCCGCATGAGATTCTCTTCTGGCGATGGATGGGCCAGCTTGCGGTCCGTCGAGGCGACTGGAAGCTCATCCGGCGCACGCCCGAGGGGCCTTTCGAACTGTTCAACCCGGCCGCCGACCCGGGCGAGACCCGCAACCTGGCCGTCGCCCATCCCGAAGTCGTCCGGGACCTTCGCGAGCGGCTGCGAACCTGGAACGCCGGCCTCGCCGAGCCTCTCTGGCGAACGCCCGCCCAGGACGCGAACCTTCGCCGGGCCTACGACCCCCAGAATTGGCCGGCGCCCTAAGCCAAGAGACGAAGAGGGCCGTGATGCAGGCATACGACGAATCCCGCGCCCTGCGATTCTATCTGTTCGACCATTGCCCCGAGCTGCTGACGCCCGAGGAGAGGCTCATCGTTCGGGACGCGAGGCTCGGCCGGTCCATCCTCGCGTACAAAGAGGGCGGAGAACCAAGGTTGGCCGTCATGCTGGGGCGGAAGCTCCATGATCCCGAGTTCGCGAGCCTCGACGAACAGGCTCTCGACGCCCGAGAGATGTCGCTTGCTCGTGCGGTCCTCGCCCGTGTGGGCGACGAGGTCGTTCAACGATGCGGGCGATGCGGTCGAATCCTGAATACGCCGCGGGCCCAGCAGTGCTTTCTCTGCGGTCACGACTGGCACAAAAAAGCAGGAGGGCCGGCGCCGGCCTCGGGCTGAGGCGCGTCGTCGGCCCTCCCCTCCGGCCTCGGCGATTCACCAGCCCAGGCCTTCGGCGTCGCGGAGGAGCTGGTCGAGGCGCCGGTCGATGATCTGGTCCCGCGCTTCCTGGCGACGACGGGCGAGGTCCTTGAGCTTCTGGACCTTGGCTTCCAACTGATTCAGCTCCTCGTCGTAGCGATTTTGGCGGGCGTCAAACTCCTGGCCAAGTTGCTTTAAGACTGCCTGGCGAAGCATCTCCGACTCGTACGCCTGCTCCGGCGTCTTCTTCGGAAACTTTTGGAATTCGACGAGTTGCCGGCTCAGTTCCTGGATGACCGGGGTGCCTTTGAGGGGATCGAAGAAGCTGTCCCTGGGTTGGTTGATCTGGGGAAGCGTCTCGGGAACCGGCGGCGGCCAGGGGCCCTGGTACGTCACGCCGTCCGGGAGTTGCACGACTCGGCCGTTTGTTCCAGGGTCATTGGCGACCGGTCTGAACTGAATCGAACCAGCCTCGGATCGGTGCTCGAAGACCCCCTGGCCGACGTAGCGGAGCCCTTCCGGAAGCGTCAGGAGCTGCGTCGGGCCGCTGGCGACGTCCGGCGTGGACGGCGAAGGCGTCACGAGTTTCGCAGCCGAGCGCGGGCGGGTGGGACTGGGGAGTTCAGCGTCCATCTCGAAGGCGCTTTGCCTTGACCTGGGGGGAGCGGGTTGTCGCATCCTCGGCTGCGGGGGCGCAGTCGGGAAGGGCACAACCTCTTCAGAGCTGGCCGGATCCATCGCCGGCTGCGGGAGTTCGCTGGGAGGGCGGACAGGCGGGGCGTCGGGGGCCGCGGCCGGTTTGGGCGTCGGCAGAGCATCAGAGGGCGGTGCGATGTTGGGCGCAACCGGTGGCGCGGGCGGTTCCGTGGCCAGCGGCGGCGGGGGGATGTTGGGGAGCGGCGCGTCCTTGGGCGGCTCCTGGAGTGAGGTTCGGAGAATCCGAGCCCGTGATGCTAGCTTTGAGTCGAATGGGCTATACACGGCGGCCGGTTTCGGGCGAGAGATCAGCCCATACTCGGCGGCGAGCCGCGGTGCGGCCTGAAGGTTCAGCATGTGAACGGCGTTCAGCGCCAGCAGCGCGAAGGCCGCGGCGGCCAGGCTTCGTGTCATGGCGACGGCTCCAGGGAAGAATATCGGAATTCCCACGAACTTCGATCCGACTGGGTGCCATGCCCACGCTTGTCGTGGGCATGCGATCGACGACGGTCTCGCCGTTGCTCCTCACCGGTCCATGGCCACGACGAGCTTGGCCATGCAACCCGGATTGAAGATAGCAACATAAGAGAATATTGTTGGTCATCGCGGCGCGGCGATCGAGCGTTCGAGCACTTCCGCCTCGCGCTTCAGGTCGTCGATCATCTGCGAGATTGCGTCTCCTTCGGTCGAGGCCTCGCGGTCGTTCGCGATCCGGTCGGCCTCGGCGTCGGCCTCTCGGAGGCGGTCGGGGAGGGCGGCGATCTCGGACCAGACGGGGGGCGGCGACGAGGTTGAATCGGCGGCCGCTTCCTCGGGGATCGTTCGGTGGATCGACATCACCGGCGTCGGCACCGGTCGTGACCGCATCCAGAACAGGCCGGCTGCGATCGTCGCCAGGACGGCCAGGGCGATCAACTCGCGACGAAGTCTCTTGATTCGGTTGGTTCGTGGGCTCGCCAGACCGGTGGGCAGGGGGGCGGTCAGCGGCTGCTGGACGTGGGCCAGGCAGCGTTCGAGGACGTCGGCGACCTCGGCGGCGTCAGCGAAGCGGTCGGCCGGGTCCTTGGCGAGCAGGCGGTCGACGATCGTCTCGAACCACGCGGGGACGTCCGGGTTGACCTCGCGGAGCGGGCGGTGGGGGTCGTCGCAGACCCGACGGAGGACGCCCAGCGGGGTCTCGGCGCGGAACGGGGGGCGACCGGCCGCGGCGGCGTAGAGCGTGCTCCCCAGGCTGAAGAGGTCCGCCCGGTGGTCGATCGATCCGCCCGAGGCCTGTTCCGGGGCCATGTAGTGAGGCGTCCCGGCGATCACGCCGCTGCGGGTGACGGCGGCGTCGGCCACGGCGCGGGCCAGGCCGAAGTCGGTCAGGCGGACCCGTTCCACGCCGTCTTCCAGCAGGATGTTGGCCGGCTTCACGTCGCGGTGGACGATCCCCTGCGCGTGGGCCGCGGCCAAACCGGCGGCGGTCTGGCGGCCGATGCGGAGGATCTCCGCCAGCCCCAGCGGACCGAAGCGGTCGATCCGCTCCTGGAGCGAGCGGCCGGGGACGTACTCCATCACCAGGAACGGCGGAGCGAACGACTCGACGACCGAGAAGACCGAGACGACGTGCTCGTGCACCACGGCCGCCGCCGCACGGGCCTCGCGGAGGAACCGCCGCCGCGAAGCCCCGCACGTCGCCAGCGGGGCGGAGAGGACCTTGATCGCCACGTTCCGCCCCAGGGCCGGATCGTGGGCCTTGAGCACCACGCCCATCCCTCCCCGGCCGAGCACGCCCCGCACCTCGTAAGTCCCCAGCCGGCCCAGGGAATCGGGCCAGTCGGAAGGGGCGAGGAAGTCGAGCGACTCCGGGACGACGGCGGCTTCCTCCTCGTCCTCGTCGCGCTCGGCCTCGTGACGGACGCCGGCCAGGCAGGCGTCGGTGCGGACGAGGCGGTCCAGCTCGTCTCGGCATCGGGCGCAGGAGTCGAGGTGCCGCTCCAGGACGGCCAGCTCGCCGGCCGGGAGGTCGTCCCAGTCGAGGGCCCAGAGCCGGGCCGGGTCACAGGGCGTCGGAGTCGTGGGCATGGGATTGGTCCTGAATCTTGCGACGGATCTTGGCGAGGGTCCGGCTGCGGGCGATGTAGACCGCCCCGACCGAGGTCCCCAACTCGGCTGCGACGTCCGCCGGGCTGCGACCTTCGATCGCCGTCTGCTCGAAGGCCCGCCAGGCCGAGGACGTGGATTCGCGGCGGACCTCCTCGCAGGCCCACTGGAAGAGCCTCCGGCGGTGCTCGCGCTCGAAGAGGGCGGTGGCGGACGGATCCTCGGTCGGCGAGGCTTCCAGGAGCGCGATGATGCTGGTGCGCCCGCTCCCCCTGGGTTGATGCTTCCCCCGGCTGAGGAAGTTGACCAGCAAGTTCCGGGCGATCGCCGAGAGCCAGCCGCGGAAGCTCCCCCGCGCCGGCTCCCAGCGATGGACGGCCCCGGCGACGGCGCGGAAGACCTCCTGGCAGACGTCGCGGGCGTCGGCGTCCTGCAACCCCTTGCGCCGAGCCAGGCGCAGCACGAGCGGCTCATAGAGCGTCACGAACTCATGCCAGGCGCGCGAATCCTCCGCGTCCCCCAGCCTGACGATCAGCGACCGCCGCGTCTCCGGCGACTCGTCCATGCTCGGCCCTCCCGACCGACTATACACAGGCCGACGCGAAGTCTTTCAGGGATTAATCTCTGGCGGTGTCGAGTCGTAGGGCTATCATGAGGTGCATGCTTGGCGTCAGGCGGTTTCGTAGGAACATCTCCACCCATGCCGACTCCCGCTGGAATCTGGAGGCCCACGGAGATTCGCTACTTCATCGAGTCCTGGGATACAGGGACCGAGGTGGCGCTGGTCGCGACGGACGCGGGGAACGGCTATATCAAGGCCCTGGGGAATCGCGGGGGAGAACACTGCCTGGCGTGCGAATGGGTGGGCACCAATCTGGCCCGCTGGTTCGGATTGCCGACGTTTGACTTCACGCTGATCGAGGTGACGGACGTCGACGAAATCCCATTCAAATCCGGCGCGGCGGCGCAGCCGGGGCCGGCGTTCATCACAAGGGCCGAGTCCGGCGAGCCGTGGAGCGGCAAGGCGGTTCAACTCGGTAAGGTCGTCAACCCTCGTGACGTCTCGCGGTTGATCGTCTTCGATACGTGGGTCCTGAACTGCGACCGATACGCGCCGAACAAACGACGGAAGCCGAATTACAACAACGTCTTCCTGAGCGCCGAGGCCCCGGAAGGGCGTTTGGTGCTCAAGGCCATGGATCACACGCACGTTTTCACCTGTGGCCGTGACATCACTCCCAGGGTCGCAGACATCGATCACGTGAAAGACGAAGACTGCTACGGTTGCTTCCCTGAGTTTCGCAAGCTGATTCAACTGGAAGCGTTTCGTGAAGCACTCGACGACCTGGCGTCACTCGATCGGTTGGTCGTCGAGGAGGTTGTGCGATCCATCCCCGCAGAATGGGGAGTCTCAGAAAAGGCCCGGCAGGCGCTGGTCAAACTGATCGAGGAAAGGGCCCGCTACTTGAGCAGCAACCGGACCGGTATAATGGGCATGCACCTCTTGCAGCAGGGGTTGGACCTTCCCGAGTCTGGAGAGGGATCATGAGCCCGTCGCGCGGGTACTACAGCCTCATACAGTACTGCCCCGACCTAGGCCGTCTTGAGGCGGTGAACGTCGGCGTACTCCTGTTTTGTCCCGATCGCGAGTTCCTGAAGGCTCGGATGTCTCGCGACAATTCCCGAGTACGTCAATTCTTTGGGGCGACCGCCTATGATGCGGACCGGTTGAACTCCTTCAAACGAGGCGTCGTGGATCGATTGGAGGTCGAAAGAGGCGACATCCGGAGCCTTGCCGATCTCGAAGGATTCATCGCGCGCCGCGCCAACGCCATCCAGATCACGCCGCCTCGGCCGATTAAGGTGACCGATCCCGAGGAGGACCTGGCAGCCCTGTATCGCGAGCTTGTGGACGGGAGGGCGGCGGGGGAGCGGGTCCGCAACATGAAAACCTATCTCGCTGATAAGTTTCGCGGCGCTGGTTTGGAGGACAAGATCGAGAGGGACGTCGTCGTTCAGGTGCCGATCTTCTCGTGCAAGCTGAAGATCCCCTACGGGTACCAGAACGGTCGCTTCAATTTGATTCGTCCGGCTCGATTCCAGTCCGACGATCCCAAGGGCGCAACGACGTCCGCCAGCCGATACGCCGTGGAAGGTCGCTCGATTTATGAGACCCCGGACCCGCGACGTGGCGAGCTCAGCCTAGTCATCGTCGGCGATTTCGGAACGCGGAAGGCTGAGAACCTACCCATCGTCCGGCGAATCCTCGAGTCGCATCACGTCGAGCTTTACGAACTGGAGCGAGTCGACGCGCTGGTCGAAACGATCCGTCGGACGGCGAAGGAATTGCCCGCGGCTTCCTAATAGTCGAATCTTCCGCCTCGCTCAATCTCACGGTTTCGCGGCGGCGAGCTGGTCGATGTAGCGGCCGAGGGCGTTGAGGGTGAAGTAGGAATAACCCTCGACGCCCGCCTCGGCGGCGACGCGGCGGTAATCGAGGATGTCGCGGGCGCTGCGAACTGCGCCTCGGGTGGTCTTCACGCCCAGGGCGAAGGAGATTTCCCCCGGTTTTTTGAGGCTCCGATTGATCTTCAGGGCCTCGGTGAGCCGGTCTCGGAAGACGGTCAGGTAGCGGTCGCCGTACTCTTCGCGATAGCAGTATCCCGCGATGATCACTCGATCGATGATTCCCTCGTCGACCCAGGTCGGCCAGGTCTGGGCGAGCATGGGATTCAGGACGACGTTGGGACCCCAGGAGAAAACCCCCAGCCGGATGCCCGGCCGCGCGGCGCGGGCTTTCGTCGACAGCTCGCGGGTCAGGCCGGTGAGCGAGTCCTCACGGAAGCGCAAGGCCCGCGCGGATCGCTCGGCGACGGGGGCCGCTTCAAGGATCTTCGCAAGTTCCGCCTGGCCGGCCGGGTCGAGATCGATGGCTTGAAACGGGTACCGGAGATGCTCGAACCAGAGGGCGTCGGGCTGGAGGTCGCGGACGAGTTCCTCGATGAGCGAGCCGAGCCAGGCCCTTGCCTCGGGGTTCGCCGGGCTGAGGACGCCCAGGGGGGCCCCGCCGTCCGGCCTGCGCAGGGCCCAATCGCCGTGGGTGACGAGGATGCCAGTCGGGTCATCCTCGCCGGAGGCGAGCGCCCAGACGACCGGCTCGAACGACATCCCCCGGCGACGGGCCTCGTCCCTCAAGACGGCCAGCGGGTTCCAGCCGGCGACGATCGTCCCCGTGGCGATCTTGCTGGGCCAGAAGACGTCGCCGCGCATCGTGTTCGCGAACGGCATCACCGTATTGACGCCGATCTTGCGGGCGCTGTTCAACGCCTTCTGGATCGCCGCCCGACCCTCGTTCTCGGTCCGGCCCGCCACCAGAGGGCCGAGGAAGATGTAGGCGCCGCGCAGGGGCTTGTTCGGCGCCGCTTCCTCGGCGTGGAGGCAGGAGGATGCGAGAAGGAGGATCGCGAACCACGCCGCGCGTGAAGTCGTCATGGCGTTAGTCCCTCGCGCTCGAAGGCGGTTCAGGGCAACTCACGGATGCGGAGGTTCTTGAACTCCAGGGGCGAGCCCTCGGCCTCCAGGCAGAGGAAGCCCTCGGCGGGCAGGCACTCGGCGCCGCCGGAAACCTCCTCGCCGTTGACCCACAGGCGGATCTCGCCGTTGATCCCGCGGACGTAGTAGTGGTTCCACTCGTTCAGCCCGCGCGATCGATTCTTGGTTGGGAAACTGCGCGAGCCGTTGGGTGAGAGGGGCGGGAAGGGCTTCATCTTGGAGGTCCCCACCGGGAAGACGTCGCCGTTGGTGGTGAACCAGTCGGGCTTCTTGCCGGTGCTCTTCTGATACTGCTCGGCGTAGCCGTGATCGAGGATCTGAACCTCGATCCCCCCCGGCGGCAGGTGGCCCGGCTTCAGTCCGTCGAGAGCCTTTTCCGGGGCCCAGACGAACACCCCCGAATTGCCGCCCGACTTCAGGTGCCGCCATTCGACGACCAGCTCGAAGTTCTTCACCGGCGTCTTGGTCCGGATCACCCCCACGGGCGTCCCCTTGCAGTGGATCTCGGCCTTGTCGTCCAGGAATTTCCAGGTGTCGGGCTCGTCGTTGACGTGCGCGAAGTCGGCTTCCTTCAACGGCCGCCAGCCTGGGCCGAGGCCGACGATCAATTCGCCGGGCGTGCGATCGACCTTTGCGGCCGGCTCCTGGGCGAGGGCCAGTGTGGGCATCGAGAGGAACAGGAAGAGACGGGCGGCTCGCTTCATCGCTGGGCGTCCTGGGGTGTTGGGAAACGGTGGGGGCGAAAGGAGATTATCGGCCGACGACTTCCTCGTAGGCGGCGCGGGCGATCTCGGCGACGACCTTGCGCGCGGCGTGGTCGGCCTCGATCCCTCGGGTCATGACCACCAGCACGAACGGCTTGCGGCCGGGCGGCTCGACGACGGCGGCGTCGTGGTAGACGTTGGTGATCGAGCCCGTCTTGTGAGCGACGACCGTCCCCTTCGGCAGGCCCGCGGGGATGCCGTCGTTGAACTTCTGGGCCCGGAGGACGTCCATCATGGCGGCGTCGGCCGTCTTGGAGACGGCGGTCCCCTCGGCGAGGCGGGTCAGGATGGTCATCAGCCCCCGCGCCGTGCCGACGTTGTTCATGCCGGCGGCGAACGCCTTGTCGTCCTCGACTCCCCGCAGCACCTTCAGATCGCCGGCGTCGAGCTTCTTCATGAAGTTGGTGACGTTCACCGCCCCGAGCTTCTCGATGAGAATGTTGGTGGCCAGGTTGCTGCTCTCGGTGATCATCAGTAAGACGAGTTCCCGCACCGCCGCCTTGCCGCCGATCCGCTTGTAGAGCGTCGTCTCGGAGTCGTCGGCGGCGTCGAGCGTGTAGGGGCTGCCGTCAACGAGGCTGGCGAACTGATTCTTGATCTCGAGTTGGTCGTCGAGCTTGATGAGTCCCGCCTCGGCCTGCCGGTAGGCTTCCAGCATAACGGGCACCTTCATGGTGCTGGCGGGGTGGATCGGTTCATCGGCTCGGATCAGGTGCGCTCGGCCCGTTTCCAGGTCGTGGAGGGCGATCTCGACGACGGCCCCGGAACCATACGGGGCGATGACGGTGTGGACCTTGTCGTCGAACGTCGCCTTCTGGGACTCAAAGGCGCACGCGGCGAGCAAATAGACGTAGACGGCGAGCCAGGGTTTCGCCATGAATCGGGCCCTCGACGGATGCTGATGCGATCGCAATCCGGATAGTTGATGCAAGGGCCGTGAGTATAGCGGCCCGTCGCGGCCCGATCCACGGTGAGTCGAACCTTCTTACGCCTCGGCGGCCATCTCGACGCGAGACGCTTCGAAATCGGGAAGGACCACCATGCCGCCGACGAGCATGTCCCAGTACTGGGCCGTGCGGACGTCGACGCGGATCAGGACGAGGTCGGGATCGTCCAAGCCCTGGGCGAACCACATCCGGCTCGCGGGGCTCCACAGTTCCTGCATTTTCTCCGGGTCGCGGACGATCGAAGCCCGGCCGGAAAGCGAGATGTAGCGGTGATCCTCCGGCGAGGCGTACGCCAGATTCACCTCGGCGTCGGCCTGGATCTCGTCGACCTTCCCCGACGAGAAGCGGGAGAAGAACCAGACGACTCCGTCGAAGTCGACTTCCTGGGTCGCCATCGGCCGGCTGTGCAGGGCTCCGTCGGGGGAGACGGTGGTCAGCATCGCGACCTTGATCCCCCGGATCATCATCGCGACCTTGCGAATGGCGTCATCGGGATTCATCATATCGGGCATCACGTCCTCCTGATCGCTTTTCATCCTTCGTGACGAGGGTGAAGCAGACGTTCGGACTAACAACGCAACCGGTGTTCCAAATCCCGGATCGTCCGCGAACGGCCGGGAATTTGCTTCTCTGGAATCCTGAAAAACTCGCGACGCCCCAGGGCTTGTGGCCCCGGGGCGCACAGCGATTCCAGGAGAAGCTCAAACCCATGGCGCAGCACACCATGAGCCGTGACAACGATAAGGACCAGATCCGCCGCCAAGAGCAGGAGCAGGAAGAGGCTCCGATCGCGGAGTCGTGCGCGATGCACCAAGGGGTCGACGCCCTGCGACAGGCGATCGGCGGCCTGGAGCACCAGAACGTCAACGTCGGCGACGTGGAGCGCGTCGTCTCGGTGATGAGCGGCGGGGTTCTCGCCCTCTTCGGCGCCGTCCGCGGCGGCCTGGCCGGTTTGGGGCTGGCCGTGCTGGGCGGCGGATTGATCTACCGCGGCGTGACCGGCCACTGCGAGGCGTACCATTCACTCGGCATCGACACGTCGGACAGGGCCGAACTCCCCCGCGCCTCCGACCACGGCCACGCCCACGCCTGACCCGCCTCCCGACGCGTGACGGCTCCCTGCCGCCGCGCGTCGACCTTTTCGTCGCCGAGCATGGCCGAACGCGGCTTGTGCCGAGCTTTCGGCACGCCTAGGATGTGGAAATTCCCGGGGCGAGATCCGGCCCGGCAGGCGTCCCGCGTGGGACGACGCGGATCGGCGGGCCCTCGGGTTGTCTGACGAACATAAGGATGGAACGTCGCATGTCGAGCTACCGCGGTTTGATCCGTGCCGGTGCCGCCCTGGCCATGGCCCTGGCGTTCGTGATGGGCTCGGTCCTGGCCGAGGAAATCTACGGCGTCATCACCAAGGTCGACCCCGCCGCCAAGAAGATCACCGTTTATCAGAAGAAGGCCGACAAGGAGATCGACCTCGAGGTCGGCGACGACGCCTTGCTCATCACGGCTAAGGACGAGTCCGGCTCGAAGGTCGACCTGGAGAAGCTTGAGAAGCAGCTCACCAAGGCCAAGGAAAAGAACGCCGACACCAAGGGGATCTTCGCCAAGATCGAGTACGAAGGAACCAAGGTGAAGAAGATCGACCGCACGCCCAAGAAGAAGGCCGCCGCCAACTGATTTCGATCAGGGCGAACCCCTCCCGCGTCGGCCCATGTCGGCGCGGGACTTCACGTCTTGCGTCGCCGAGCCGGATTCGCTGACGCCGCGACGCGTTTCAACGACCTGGGGAGACCAAGCGACGATGCTGGCCGACCAGATCCTTCGACGTCCGCCGAAGCCCGTCGTCAAGTCTCTCCGACGCGCCTCCTCTCCCTTCGAGGCGCCTGCTGAAGGTGCGATCTTGCGGGTTCGACGTCTCCGGGCGTTGCGGGAAATACTGGAATCCCCGGCTGTGACGGCATACCATTCGATGGGAACGACTCGCATTTCCGCGAAAGTCCCGCAGAGGCCGGCGGATCGGTCGCGGGCCGCAACGCCCAGCCCCGGTGTCATCCGCTGGGTTCCTCGCGGTCTGGAGCCGTCCCCGCGCCGCGCCGGCGGCTGCGTCGTCGAGGAGCCCCCTTCATGACCCCGACCGGCGACTTTTCGGCGTCCGGGACGATCGAGCGTCAGGGACGCGCCCCGGCCCAGCCCGCGGGAGCCTCGAAGATGGCGACGGCTTTGATCGTGGAAGACCACCCGGAGCAGGCCCGCCTGGTTGAGCGAATCCTCGCGCTTCGCGGTTATGACGCCTTCATCGCCGAGGACGGCGAGACGGGGCTGCTCATGGCCCGCCGGCATCAACCCGACGTCGTCCTGCTCGACCTGATGCTACCGGACGTCAACGGCTTCGACGTCTGTCGGCGGCTCCGGAGCGACCGGGCCACGATGCTGACCCCCGTCGTCATGCTCACGGCCCTGGACGACCGCCAGCACCGGATGCACGGCTTCCGCGTCGGCGCCAACGCCTATCTGACCAAGCCTTACGGCGTCGACGAACTGTTCGACGCCATCGCCGCCGCCCGCGCCTGGCGCGAGAGCATGCAGCGTCAGGCCTTGCAGGGAGAGATCCACGTCGAGCTCGACAGCGAGGTCACCCTTCTGAAGGATCTGAACGACTTCCTGATGAACGTCTGCCGGGCCACCCCCCTCTCCAACGACCAGGTGATGCAGATTCGCCAGGCCGTCATGGAGATGGCCCAAAATGCGATCGAATGGGGGAATCAGCATCGGTCCGACCGCCTGGTGGAAATCACCTACCGGGTCCATAGCGACGGCCTGGAGATCGTGATCCGAGACCAGGGCTCGGGCTTCGACCGTGACGCGCTGCCGCACGCCGCCGCCCCGGACGACCCGTTCACGCATCTGGACGTCCGTGATAAGCTGGGCCTCCGCGCCGGGGGCTTCGGGATGCTGATTTGTCAGGGAATGGTCGACGAGATGCGATATAATCGCGCAGGGAACGAGGTGACGCTCCTGAAGCGTTACGCTCAACCCGATCCTCCCCCTTCTGGCGACGAGTGACGACAGGGCCTCCCGCGCGATCGGGTCGACCGCGTCTCATCGCCTGAGATTCGGAGAGCCGCGTTGCCGTTCACCACGACCGAACCATGTCTCGGACCGGCCGCCGCGACCGTCGCCCCTGGGCGTTCGGCCGACGCTCCTCGCGCCGCTCGTCGACGCCCCGTCATCCTGGTGGTCGACGACGAGGCCGAGGTCCTGCACTCGGTCCACGACCTGCTCCGGCGCGACTATCAGGTGGTTCCTCGGGGCTCGGGGGCGGAGGCTCTGGAATACCTGCGCGGGGACCATGAAGTCGCCGCCATCCTGAGCGACCAGCGGATGCCCGGCATGTCGGGCGTCGAGCTTCTCCGCGAGGCCGCGGCGATCCGTCCCGAGACGACCCGGCTGCTGTTCACCGCCTTCGCCGACCTCCGCACGGTCGTCGACGCCATCAACCAGGGCCACGTCTTCCGGTATATCGCCAAACCCTGGGACCCGGACGAACTTCAGGCCCTGATCCGCCAGGCCGTCGAACGCCACGACCTGATCGCCGAGAAGAACCGCCTGCTGGCCGAGCTTCAGGCCGCCAACGCCCGTCTCCGCGAGGCCGATCGCCTCAAGGGCGCGTTTCTGGAAGTCGCCAGCCACGAGTTGAACACGCCGGTGACGGTCGTGAAGGGGCTCGCCGATCTCTGGAAGATGTCCCAGGCGCCGACCGCGACCCCCGCCGAGGTCGAATGGGTCGACCGCATCCACGCCGCCGCCGGCCGCTTGGCCAAGACGGTCGAGCGGATGCTCAAGCTGATCGACAACAAGAACTTCACCCAGTCCCTGAACCTCGCAGACGTCGACCTGGACCCTCTGATTCGGGGAGCCGTCGAGATCATGGCCCCCTATCTGGAGAAGCGTCGACAGACCGTGGAGATCGACGTCCAGCCTGGCCTGGCCCCGGTCCCCTGCGACCCGGACAAGATCCACGACGTGCTGGTCAACCTGCTGGCCAACGCCGTGAAGTTCACCCCCGACGGCCTGAGCATCTCCGTCCAGGCCGGCGACGATCCCGAAGACCCTTCGCGCGTCCGCGTGGCCGTCCGCGATCAGGGCGCCGGCGTCTCGCCCGACGACCAGAAGTTCCTCTTCGAACCCTTCTTCACCGGCTTCGACACCCTCCACCACTCCTCGGGCGACTACCAGTTCGGCAAGCGCGGAATCGGCCTGGGCCTCTGCCTGGTCAAGACCTTCGTCGAACTCCACGGCGGCCGCGTCGTCGCCGAGCGTCCTGACGACGGCCGGGGAGGTTCCGTGTTCTCCTTCACGCTGCCTCGACATGCTTCACTCCCCAATCCGATCGAGTCCCCATCGATATGACCAGGCTGACCTGCGGCGCGGTGCAGTTCCATCACAAACCCGGGGACAAGTCATACAACCTCGCCGTCGTTGAGCGGTTCGTCGAGGAGGCCCGCGGGCTTGGCGTGAAAGTCCTGGCCTGCCCGGAGATGTGCCTCACCGGCTACTGGCACGCGACCAAGCTCGACCGTGAGGGGCTGGAAGCTCTGGCTGAGCCCGTCCCCGACGGGCCCTCCACCCGTCGCCTGTGTGAACTTGCCGCATCGGCCGAGATGGCCGTCGGCGCGGGGCTGATCGAACGGGGCGAGGACGGCCGGCTCTTCAATACCTACGTCGTCTGCCTCCCGGACGGGGCCGTCCACCGTCATCGCAAGATCCACGCCTTCGAGAGCGAGCACATCGCGGCTGGCGACCGCTACACGGTTTTCGACACCCCCTGGGGCGTCCGGCTGGGCGTCCTGATCTGCTACGACAACAACATCATCGAGAACGTCCGCGCCACGGCGCTGATGGGTGCCGACGTCCTCATCGCCCCCCATCAGACGGGGGGCTGCGACTCGCGGAGCCCGCACGCCATGGGCCTGATCGACCCCGCCCTGTGGGATCGTCGCGAGTCCGACCCGGCGGCGATCGAGGCCGAGTTCCGCGGGCCCAAGGGGCGGGAATGGCTCCTCCGCTGGCTCCCCGCGCGGGCTCATGACAACGGGATGTTCCTGATCTTCAGCAACGGCGTGGGAGAGGACGCCGGCGAGGTCCGCACCGGAAACGCCATGATCCTGGACCCCTACGGCCGGATCCTCGCCGAGACCTGGAAGGCCCAGGACCGCCTCGTCGTCGCCGACCTGGACCTGGACCTCCTCCCCCTCGCCACAGGCCGGCGCTGGATCCGAGGCCGACGACCCGAACTCTACGGCCCGTTGACCGAACCGCTCGGCCACGAACTCGACCCGCGCTCCGCGCGGTTCTCGCGTACGCCGGTGTCGCGGAGTGGGGCCGAAAGTAGGCCGACCTCGCATGGGAGATGAGATGAGGAACGCGGCTGAATCGAACGATGTCGCGAAGGCCCTGGTCGAGGGTGCCCTGAGCGCATTCCGAGCCAACAAGGGGTGGGCCGATAAGGCGATCGCCCAACTCTCCGACGAGAAGTTGCATCAGGCTCTCGACCCGAACACCAACAGCATCGCCGTCATCATGAAGCACGTCGCCGGGAACTTGCTCTCCCGCTGGACCGACTTCCTCACGGCCGACGGCGAGAAACCCTGGCGCGACCGCGACGACGAGTTCGTCGACACGTTCGCCTCGCGGGAGGAGTTGCTCGCCTACTGGGAGTCCGGCTGGCGGGTGCTCTTCGACTCGCTGGCCGGCCTGACGCCGGTCGACGTCGCCCAGAGCGTGGCCATCCGCGGTGAGCCCCACAGCGTCCCGCTGGCGATCCAGCGCTCGCTGGCTCACTGCGGCTATCACGTGGGCCAGATCATCCTGATCGCGCGCATCCTGGCCGGAGACGAGTGGTCGACGATCACGATCCCCCGCGGGGGCTCATCGAACTTCAACCAACGCGTCTGGGGCCAGGGCCACTACAAGCCGCCGGCGTGACGGCTCAATTCTCCACCGACGACCGCGACTCGACGCGGTGGGGGCCGGCGGGGGCGGATTCGGGGGCGTCGCCGCGGACCTGGCGGGTGCCGATGAGGCGTGACAACTCCTCGGGGACGCCAGTCAGGGCGACCTCGCGGATCGGGCTGGCCAGCGAGATCTTCGCCAGGGCGAACCGCTCGCGGATCGCCTTGCAGAGCCGGTGCTTCGTCCCGCCCATCAGGCCCGGATCGGCGACGAAGACCGACATGTTGAAGATCATCCCGGACTCGCCCAACTCGTCGAGCTGCGCCGAGGGGGCCGGCTTCGAGAGGACGTCGAAGTCGCTGCGGGCGATCGTCAGCAGCAGGTTCGTCACCTCGTCGACGTCCGAATCGTGCGACACGACGACGCGGACGGCCACGCGCATGATCTTGTCTTTATGCGTCCAGTTGACCAGCTTGCCGGTGATGAGCTCCCGGTTAGGGACGATCATGCACTGGTTGTCGCCGTTGATGATGGTCGTCGATCGGGTGCTGATCCGGTCCACCTTGCCTGTCGTGCCGCCGACGGAGACCACGTCGCCGATGCGGATCGGCCGCTCCAGCAGCAGGATGATGCCGCAGATGAAATTCGAGACCACCTCCTGAAGGCCGAAGCCCAACCCGACGCCGAGCGCCGCCAGCAAAAAGCTGATCTGCGAGAGCCGGAAGTGGATTGCCTCCAGGGCCAGCGTGACGGTGATCGCCAGCGCGGCGTAGCGGCAGAGGGTGACGACGGCGAACCGAACGCCCGGGTCGTCGGCCATCTTGCGGAAGAGGGTGACGGCGAAGATCGCCGGCAGGAACCGCCAAAGGGCGACCCCGGCGCTCGCCGAGGCCAACGAGAGGGCCAGGTCGCCGAGCACCACCGTTCCGCCGTCGGCGTCCTTCCAGGGGAGCGGCTGCTTGGAGAGGAAATCCAGCAGCGCCGGGTCGATCCCCCAGATCCATCCCAGCATCACCACGGCCAGCAGGATGATCGTAACCGTTGAAAGCTGCGAGGCATGGCGGGACCAGTCGGGCCGCTCCTCGACCTTCGGTCCGGCGGCGCTCCGGTGTCGGGCCACCCAGAGCGCGGCGGCCGAGGCCCAGAGGCGGTTGGTCCGCGTCTCGGTCCGCAGCCGCCAGGCGATCAATCGACCGAGACCCCTGTGGATGGCCCACGACAAGGAGAAGACCGCCAGACTCTCAACGCCCCCCATCGCCAGCCGGGTCGCCGCGAAGCTGTACCCCATCACGTCGAGGCCGATGATCAGGACGCCGAATCCGACGAGCAGCCGGGCGATCATTCGAGCGCGCCGCTGGATCCAGATCCGGCTGGCCTCGCCGACGCTGTTCGGCGAGGCGACGACCGGCGTCGCGGCCGGGGCGGCCTGACCCTCGGCCGCAGTCTCGGTTGGGACGTCGGGGTTGATCCAGAGCATCAGGGCCGATTGGGGCCGCAGGTGGTAGGCCAGCGCGGCCACCACGATCACCTCGAACGTCAGGAACAGGAAGCGAGAGATCGCCGGGGCCGTCACCGCGTTCCCCTGGTGGGCGATCTCGCCGTTGGCGAACAGGTGGACGGGGATCAGCAGGGCCATCGCCGCCAGGATGAGCAGCCGGCCGGCGCCGCGGAACTGGCGGGTGACGCTCGGCGGCGTTTCGAGATAGCGCTCGCACCAGCCGCAGGGCTTGAAGAACCACGAGCCCATACCGCGCGCGAACAGGCCGATCGCCCCCGCGTTGAGGATCGTCGAGACCAGCACGGCCGTCGACTTGGGCCAGGGTCCCATGCGCACCGCCTGGGCGGCGGCCGCCAGGTAGAGCGGCCACGCCGAGGCCCAGAGCACGCCCATCAGCAAGGATCGCAGAGCTAGCATGACGAGAAGACCCTTCGCGGAAGGAGGACGCTCAACCCTGATGCACCACCGGTTTCATGTCGACTTTCAGTTCGCCGCCGGTTGCGGCCTCGGGGGCCGGGAGGCACTGGGCCAGCCGTCGCTTCAACGCCCGGCGGGCGCGGACGATCCCCAGAGGGAGGGCCAGGATCACCGCCGAGGCGGCCAGGAACTCCGGAGCCGTCCGCTTCCAGCCGGTCGGCGTGATCGCCTCGCCGGCCAGGCCGATGGAGGCCCGCGTCAGCCGACGCAATTCGCCGGCGGCTACCGTCATGGTTGACAGGCTAATCGGGTCCTGGTCGCGGACCCAGAACAGGTGGGTGCGAATGAAGCTCGACTCGTCATCGAGGGTCGCCAGCCGCCGGTCGATCGCGTCGAGCACCTCCTGCTGGTCGCCGACCAGGTTCTTGAGGGCGGTGCGACGGCGCTCCAGGAGAGCGGAATGTTTGTCCTCCAGGTCGCGCCAGACGCCCGTGGCGGCCTCGTGGCGGGCGACGGGGAGCTTGTCGAGCAGGTCGTCTAGGTCGATCTGGTCGAGGAGCCGGTCCTCGATCTGGTTCAACTCGACGCCGGCGAGCATGTTGGTGTAGTCGCGCAGCCGCTTGTCGACGGCGTCTCGCTCCTCGCGTCGGATCCGTTTGCGCTCGGGGTCGATACGGCGGTAGTCGGCGTTGATGCTGAGGACGTCGACCCGGCTGAGGTTGCTTTCCTCGACGAGCACCTTGATCCGCTGGAAGTTCGCCTGGGCGATGTTCGCCTGAGTGGTCATGTCGACCAGCGATGGCTCCATGGCGACTACGGCGGCTTGCTCGGCGCGGACCACCTGGGCCTCCAGGTCGAGCAATTCGCCCAGCCGTTCGGCTCGATAGCGTTCGATGGCGTCTTGAGCGATCGAGGCCTTCGACTGCTCGGCCTTGGCCTTGCGCTGAAGATCCTTCTCGTCCTCGTCGGACAGCCGCTGAAACCGCTTCTGCATCGGCTCCAGGGTCTTGTTGCCGATCTTGACGCGGGCGATCCAGCGCTTGCGGTCGGCCGCGGCGATCTCCACCTGCTTGGCCGTTCGGGCGATCTTTTTCTCGACGATCTGGAGCCGCAGATTCTCCACGGCGGCCTCGACGCGGAGGTTGACGGCCTTTTCCTCGGCCAGTTTGCGGTCGGCCGCCGATCGGGGCGGGGCGGCGGCGTCCTTGCCGTCGGCGCGGGCCTTGATCGCGGCGATCCCCTGGGCGATCCGGTCGCGTTCGGCCTTCAGGTCGGCGAGAGGGCCCTTGGCCTCCTTCTCGGCGACGGCGGGGGTGGACTCAAGCTTGTCCTGATAGGCTTTTACGTCCTTGGCGATCCCCTCGATCGCCTCCTTCATCTGGGTTCGCCCGGCCTGGTCGATGGGGCCGTCCTGGGCGAAGATGGTCGGCATCAGGGCCTCCACCGGCTGTTCCGACCGGCGCTGGAGGTCGGCCAGCTCGGCGTTGGCCTCGGCGAGCTTGCGCTCGGGGTCGTTCTCGGGCGAAGCGAGGCCGGCCAGGTCCTTCGTGAGCTTGTCGTAGTCGTCGAGCCGGCGTCGGCGGTCTTCCAGGACGTCGCCCAGCGCCTTGGAGGCCAGCTTGGCGGAGGGATCAGCGTCGGCCTTGGCCTCGCCTCCTTCAGAAGCGGGGGCCAGGGCTTTAAGCCGGGCGTCGACCTCAGTCCGCAGGGCCTGGGCCTCCTCGGGTGAGAACAAACCGGGGCCGGGTGCGGCAGCCGGCTTGGGAGCGGGGGCGGCTCCCTCGGCGGCCTTGGCCTCCGGGGCCGGAGGGGTGGCCTCGACCTTCGGGGCCGGAGGGGCGGCCTCGGTCTTCGGCGCGGCGGGAGTGGGCTTCTCGTCCGGCTTTGCGACTGGTGCGGCCTTGGTTCTGGTGGGGGCCGGGATGTGGACGGTTGAGGAGGGACGATCGTCCAGCGCTTCTCGGCTGAGGCCGTCGCCGCTGGGCTTGCCTCCCTGCTGGGTCTCGGCGCCGCCGCTGAGCGCGCCGAAGACGATCGCCGCCGCGGCCGCGGCGCGCACGTCGAACCGCGCGGGGCGGCCGTCTGTTCCGGATTGCGACATCGCGCGGGGTCCTTCCCGTACAGGTGTCTCATAGAAGCGAGGACGCGAATCGAATCGGCCCGGTCGGGCGTCCGTGCACGGGCGGGGCGTAGAGTATCCACGGCCTCGTCGGCGGGCAAGGCGAGATCCACGTCGGTTCTCGTCACCACACGCGCCGGCGTCCGCCTTGACCTGGATGGCGGACGCCCTATCATTGGGACGGGTCGGGACACGGCTTAAAGCCCCAACTTTTCGACGGCGGATCGCCGTGGAAAACCGCGTCCCGGACCGCGACCGCCGGATTTTTCTGGCTGCGTTGCATCGGGAGCCCGCTTCTCCCCCTTGTTGATTTGTACGAATGAATTAGGTGTCGAGCGTCGGAACGCTCGGCCGGCGTGGTGGAACGCGAATGCAATGACGACGCCCGTCCCCCGGATCGCCCTGGCGACGTCCACCTCGGGCCCGGACCCCTCGATCGCCGGCCTGGCCCTGATCGCGGGGCTGACGGCCCGCCGTTGGCGGGTGCAGCACTTTCGCACGCGGGCCTGCCCGACCCCGACTGAACTTGTCGCTCATGCGACGGGGATGCCCGGCCGGCACCTGGACACCTGGCTGATGCCGCCGGACGTCTGCCAGACCCTCATGGTCGGTGGCGTTCGCGGAGCCGACCTCGGCGTGGTGGAGGGGCGGCTGGACGGCCCCCGGTTCGCCTGCGAGGCCGGCATGGAATCGGCCTCGGGGGATCTGGGGCCGCTGGTTCGGATCCTGGAACTGCCGGTGGTGGGCGTGGTTCCGGTCTCGGGCTTCCGCTGTGGGACGTTCCACTTGCCAGACGTTCCTCGCGACGCCGTCGCCGTGATTCTCGACGGTCTTGACGATCCCGAGGACTTCGAGCGTTGCCGCCGATTGGTCCGGGTCGCGACCGGCCTCCCCGTGGTGGGGGCCGTCGAGCGGCTTGCTGAGGCGCGTCGCGAGGTCGAATCGGCCCCCGCCGGCACGTTTCCCCGCGAGGCGGTCGACGCCCTGGCCGCCAGCTTCCTGAAACACGCCGATTTCGCCGCGATCGAACGCCTCGCCGCGAGCCGGCCCTACCCCGACTTCATCGAGCGGCCCTCACGCCGCCGTCCGGTCGGCGCCTCGGGCTCGTTCCGCGTCGCCTACGCGCGGGACGACGCTTTCGGCTGCTACTTCCCGGACACCTTTGAGGCCCTCGCCGCGATGGGGGCCCAACTCGTCGAATTCTCCCCGCTCAACGACGGCGCTTTGCCGGAGGGCGTGGATCTCGTCATGATCGGCTGCGGCCTGGCCAACCAGTACGCCCATCAACTGGCCTCGAACCTCAGCATGGCGGCCTCATTGCGGCAGCACGTCTGCCGGGGCCAGCGGCTCTACACCGAGGGCGGCGGCTCGGCTTACCTCGGGCGCTCAATTATCGTCGACGGCGAGCGCATCCCCGGCGCGGGCATCCTTCCCGTCGACGCGGAGTTCGCCGCCGCGCCTCGTCCTCCCGAACCCGTCGAACGGACCCTCGCCCGCGACAGTTGGCTCGGTCCTCGGGGGACGCAGGTCCGGGGGTATCGCAGCGGGCGCTGGAACTTGACGTTCAGCCCGACGGCCTTCGAATGTCCCTCGTGCTCCGGGCGTCTGTCGGGCGACGGCGACTTCTACTTCCGCCACCACGCGGTCGGCAGCTTCGTGCACCTGCACCTCGCGGCGCTGCCGGAGGTGGTCTCCGCCTTCGCCGGCCCCCACCATCCCTCGCTCCGCCGCCCGACGACGGTCCATCGGCCCGAGGACGACGCCGAGGTCTGAGGCGGGGTCGGGTCACCTCGAAGCACGCGTCGGCAACGTCGTCGCCTCGGCCTGGAATCGCGCGTCCCAGGCCGACCAGTCGGCTTCGGGGAGCATTCCGTAAACCTGCAAACCGGGCGGCTCCACCGAGGCCGAGAGGTACGGCGGCACGTCCTCGTCGTCGCCGAACCAGTAGACCAGACCGCCGGGCAGCCCGGAGGGACCTGGCTTGATCGCGCCGGGGAGCCCCTCGCAGACCTGCGAGAGTCGACTCCAGTCGTCCTCGTCGAATCGATCCCAGTCGAAACCGTAGACCCGCTCGACCTCGACCATGCAGGTGAGGCCGTCGACCGGCGTGGGTTCCAGGTTGTCGTACCAGGGAGTCATCGCGGGCCGTCGGATTCCAGCCCGGCTTCGAGCATCCGGATGTGCTCGTTGAGCCCTTCGCTGTGGGGCTGGAGTTTGAGGCTGCGGCGGAGGGTTTTCAACGCCTCGCGGGGTTGGTTGAGCTCCACCTGACACTGGGCGAGGCCGCCGAGGGCCCCGACGTGGACCGGGTTGAGCGTGAGCGTCTTGATGCAATCCTCAGCGCTTTCGGCGAATCGGCGCTGCTTGAAGTAGGCGATGGCCCGCTGGTTGTAGGCCTCGGCGAACTTCGGCGAGCGGGCGATCAGGCGGCCGGCGCGTTCGATGGCTTCATCCAGGGCGCCGGCGGAGACCAGGGCTCGCACCTCCTCCAGGTCGCGGTTGTTATCCGGCGTGTCGGCACGGAACCAGACGACCCACAGAGCGCGTTCGGCCATCGTGCGGACGACGGCGTCGTCGTCGCGGAGGGCCCGGCCCAGCATGACGTTGCAGCCGTCGAAGCTCCCCATGACCCCCAGGGCGAGCACCGCCCCCCGGCGGGCGGAGGTGTAGGGAGACAGTTCGAGGACTCGGCAGAGCGTTTCCTCGGCGTACCGGGCGTCGACCCGTTCGCGGAACAGGGCCAGGTCGCGATCGAGCAGGAACGCCTCGTAGTATTCGGCCAGCAACGGCCCGGTGACTGGTCCCATCATGGCGTCGGCTCCCACCGCTTGGCATCGTCGCATTGGATCACCGGCCCGGTCCACTCGCGCAACGGCTGCTCCGGTGGACGCCGCCAGCAGGAGAGCCAACGTCGCCGTCAGGGGATCCCGATAGCGGGCCCTGGGCGTCGGGGCGTCAGCCATGGTGCGGCTCCTATCGATGCGGAGGCCCCAAGGGGGTGGGCGTCCCAATCGTTGCGCGGAAACTGGCCGCAGGGCGGCCGGGCGTGATCGCGAAGGGTGAGTCTAACACCGGCCGTCAACCCCCTCCAAGATCTTCGAATCCTTTCGTTTCCCTTTTTTGCACCTGTGGTCGCCCCTCGTTCGAAGATTCGCCGACAACTTCCGCCGCCAGGGACCATAACTAGGTAAAGGGTTGCTCAACGCCGACGCCGGCGAGGACGGTGATGAGCCGAGGCGACGGGAGTGGCAAGGATACAACGCCGGTCGGCGCCGTTCGTCGACGGCTGAAAACATGGCCTAGATTCTCGGGGCATCCACGACCCACGACCGGAAGAGGTGCGTACAACGTGTAAGAAGGGACGGGGGGGCGTCGAAGAAGGACGCCCCCCCGGGTCGGAAGGGCGGACCCGTTTCCATCGGCGGGCGGCTTCCGACGTTCCCGATTGCGGCGGAAGGCTGACGCGGTCAAGCGATCGACGACGCGAGTCGTACGTCGAGCGCATCGGAGACGGTGCGCGCCGAACTGGTCGCGAAAGAGAACCTCGGTGGTCGGTTTGAGGCGGAAAGGTCGCATCGAATGGGATTCTACGTTGCACCCAGCAAGTGGGAGATTCAACACGCCGGCCAGATCTTCTCCGGCCAGCAGTACGCCGCCACTCACGGCGGCGAACTCCCCGACACCCCGATGTGGAGGATGCTGGAATTTCGCCACGCCCTCAATGAGCGGCGGTTCGACCATTACCACCCCAACGTGGGGCGGATCCTCGAACTCGCGAACGGCTCGTCTCCGACGACCTCCGTGGAAGTTTCGCCCACCTGGACGAACATCATGCGAGGGTCGACGACTCCCTCCATGCCGCCGGTTCCTTCCTATGGCGGCGACGGTTCGTCGGTCGGTCAGGACGTCGACACGCCGGTGAGTTCCACGGCCGTTCCCGAGCCCTCGGCCGTCGTCATGATGGCCCTGGCGATGGTCTCAGCCCTCCTGTTCGCGGGCTTCCAGCGTCTGCGTCGCGACTGAGAGCTAGCCGTTCACAGAGAAGTGAATCGATCGGCCGCCCCAATTCACAGGGCGATCGAATGGCGGTGACGGCTCCGGGTATGGGTTCTTTCCCATTCGCGACGCACTGCGTCGCGAATGGGAAAGGAGACAAAGAAGGCTCGCATGCTCCGGATGTTCATTGGATCGAAGCCTCGACCGGAGCCCTCGGCCAGCCACCTCGACAGGCTTTCGATGAGGCGTCTGCGCTTGGTGTTCATGCGTCGCGCTTGCCGAAGGGCAGCCGTAGGAGATACGTTCATTGCAGTGGTCGATGACTCGATCGTCACGCGCAACGGACGCCCATGTCAGGACTTGCGGAACACGCGTTCAGGATCGCGGGAGGCTCGGCGGGGCCCTGGTCGACGGCCGGCCGGGGCGTTTTGACGGCGCTAAGCCTGGCCGTCGGGCTGACGATGTTGGCTTTGACCCCGACGCGGTCGGTCAAGCCGCTCCCCGCGCCGGTGCTGGTCGTCGACGTAAACTCGGCTCCCCCCGGCGTCTTGTCGGCCCTGCCGAGCATCGGACCGGCCCTGGCTCGCGAGATCGACGACCGCCGCGCTGAGGCTCCTTTCCGCACCCCTTCCGACCTTTCCCGCCGCGCCCGGGGGGTCGGCCCCGCGACCCTGGCCCGCCTCGCCCGCCATATCCGCACCGGTCCAGTAGCGTCGAACAGTCTGGGCGAACCGGCGACGCGAGGGCGCTGATTCCCGTTCCGAGGTGTTGCACTTGGCCACCGGGAGGGGAGACCTTGCCCGCGTCGAGCAACTCGTCGACGACGGCTGGAACATGAAGTGAAGCGATGAACTGAAGAAAGCGCTGCTCGGTGATGCGACGGCGAAAGGCACTGGCTCGTCGTTTTTGCCCCCTGGCTTGTGGGGCGGATGGTAACCTCCATCGCGAGCCTTGCGCTGTACGATAGGGGCGTGCGAATCATCACCCGGCGAACTCTGATGGAATTCTGGGAGTCTCAAAAGGACGCCGAGAAGCCTCTGCGCGAGTGGGAAAAGAAGGTTAAATCGAACGAATGGACGAACTGGGGAGAACTCAAGCAGACTTTCGGCTCGGCCGATCAGGTGGGCTCTTGCACGGTTTTCGACGTGGGGAACAACCGATGGCGGTTGATCGCTCGCATAAACTACCGGCGGGGTCTTGTTTACACTCTCAAAGTGATGACGCACGCCGACTATGATCGGAAAGATCCCAGGAATAGGCGGAGGTCTCTATGGGAAAGCGAGTGCGGATGCCACGAGCCGCCGCCGACGAGAAAAGCCAGGTCGTAACGCTACCCGACTCCTACTTTGAACTGGTGCGGCGGTTCCCCTTAACGAGCATTCGGGATTGGGACCATCTCAAAGAGGCAGAGACGGTTCTCCATGGATTGCTCCGGCAAAATCTCGACGCGGGGGGGGAAGCCTACCTGGACGCCCTGACCGACCTCGTCGAGACCTTCGAGACCGAAAACATCCCCTATGGACCACCGGCCCCACCGGCCGACGTCCTGAAGGAGATGCTCTATCAACACCGATTGTCGCAGGCTCAACTCGCCAGACAGATCGGCATCGCCCAAAGCACCCTTTCGGCCATTTGCCAGGGGACTCGGATGCCCACGCTTGAGCAAGCCAAGATCCTGGGGGAGCGGTTCCGCTTGACGCCCGCAACGTTCCTGGGTCTGTGACAGAGCCACCCCGGAGGTCGTCATGGACGAAGAGGAACGACGCACGCTCGCGGACATCGAGCGGTACGGCTGCCACGTCATCCATGTCCTTGAGGAGGATGACCTTCCTCCCTTCGCCTATTCCGTGGGCGTGGAGAAGTCCTCGGGGGCTCCGGAGGTGGTCGTGATCGGGCTCAAGCAGCCGCTCGACCACTTCATCGTCAACGAGTACAACCGCCGCGTTCGCGCGGGGGAACGGTTTGAGCCCGGCCAGCGCGTCGAGGGGTTTCTCGAGGGCTTCGAGTGCCAGTTCCTCGCGGTCGACCCATCCCACTACGGCGAGTATTTCGGCTGGGACCTCTGGCTCTACAACGGCCCCAACTTCCGCGTGCTGCAACTCGTCTTTCCCACGGTCGACGGCGTCTGGCCGTGGGACGACGAGGCCGACGAGTGGTTTCGCAACCGCCAACCCTTGCTGGATCGGCCGGCGGCTGCGGGGCCGGCTTGATGTCCTGACCTCGGGGTGAGATCAGCGCCCACCCGCCGTCGCCGACGAGTCCTTCGCCTTGCGCTGATTCCAGGCCCAGCGGAAGAGGTTGCGGGCGTCGAGGTAGCGGCCGTCGGTCGTGGGGGCGCCGAGGATGGCGATGATGACGTGGTCGTCGCCGCGTCGGCCGCTGGCGACCAGGCAATTGCCGGCGGCGTTGGTGGTGCCCGTCTTCACGCCGTCGTAGCCCTCGGTGCCCAGCAGTCGGTTGGTGTTCGACCAGACGACGTTCCGCTTGTTCCCCTGTCCGTCCTCGAGCGTGCAGCCGCGCTTGGGGGTGGAGACCACCCTGGCGAGCAGAGGATCCTTCTGAACGAACCACGCCAGCCGGGCGAGGTCGGCCGTGCTGGCGTGGTGGTCGTCGGCCGGCAGGCCGTGGGTGTTGGCGAAGCGGGTGTTCTTCAGGCCCAACTCGGCGGCCGTGCGGTTCATCTCGGCGATGAATCGGGCCAGAGGTTCACCGGCTCCGGGGAAGCGATCGCCGAAGTGTTCGCCGAAGGCCACGGTGGCGTCGTTGCCCGAGGGGAGCATCATGCCGTACAGCAGCTCCTCGACCGACACCTTCTCCCCCGCGCGGACGCCCGAGGTCGAGCCCGGCGTGCGGTCGGCGCGCTCGGAGAAGGTGATGACCTCGCTCAGCGCCTTCGGGTCCTTGGCGACGATCCGGCCGACGATCAGGGCGGTCATCATCTTGGTCGTGCTGGCCATGGGGAGCGGCTCGTCCTTGCGGTCGCCCCAGAGGACCTCGCCGGTCTTGCCGTCGAGGATCGCCCACGACTTGGCCGAGACGAACGGCGGGCCGTCGAGCGAGTCGGCCGGCTGCTTCGCAGGAGTCTGAGCGTTCACGACCGACGGCGGCGGGATCTCCGGCTCGGGAAGGGGCTCGGTTCCCAGGGCGCTGCGGGTCGTGGCGTCGACGACGCCCGAGGAGGGCAGGTTCTTCTCGCGCTGGAATCGAATCACGGCCGTCCTGGTCGCCTCGCCAAAATCGCCGTCGTCGTCGAGGCCGGGCGAGGGATTGAGGGCCTTGTTCAGCCGCCGCTGGAGATCCTCCACGGCCGAGCCGGTGTCGCCGAGCTTCAAGCCCGGGCTGGGGCTTCGTTCTCGCCCCTGACGGCCGGCCGGCGCCTGCGCGGTCGCGTCGGCAGCGGGGACGCTAAGGAAGACGAGGCCGAGAATCGCGGCCGAGGTGAGCGGGCTGGGTCGTCGCGCGTTGGAGCCTGGCCAGGTCGTCATGGCGGTGCGGCCTCTTCGAGGAGGGATGGTGGGTGGGCGTCTGTGGGCGGGCGTCGTCATGATCTCCTTGATGGTGACCGTTCGTCGCACCGTTGGCAAGGCAGTGGACGGACGACGTCAGCCTCGCGCCGTATCCATCGCTCGACCGCAAACCTCCTTCGGGGGCCGACTGCGTCGACGAGTCTCGGGCCGCCGTCGGCCTGGCGGAGGAGGCTCCCGGAAATCCTGTCGCTTCTCGTCTCCTCGGGGCGACACGGGCCGCCTGCGTGCACGACTTTCGCAGGCGGCCGGTCGCCGCGCGGCGTCCCGACCGGTCCGGGTCGACGTCCCGGTCGGTTCGGTCCGATCATGCGATCACTGCTTGGCCTTCTTGACGAACTCCTCGACGACGTTCGACATGTCGAAGGACTTGCCGCCCTGGACCGGCGGGTAATCGGCGAGGGACTTCAGGTGCGCGGCCATCAATTCGCCCATCGGAGCCATCAGCCAGGACACCTTCTGCATGAGGTGGCCGTAGGAGTCCTTGCTGTCGGTGCTCTCGAAGGGATCCATCCGGAGATTGAAAACCAGCGGCACCGTGCGCGGCACGAGGTTGGCGTAGTAGTCTTCCTTGGTTGAGAAGAGGAACTTCCACGGCCCCATCCGCACGGCGGAGAGCTTCGACTCATAGTAGTAGAAGATGTGGTTGCGGGCTGAGTGGTCCACCTCGCCCCGCCAGTAGGGCACGTTGTTCAGGCCGTCGATGAACTGCTTCTTCTCTTTCATGATGCGCTCGTTGACGTCCGGCACGCCGGCGGCCACGGCGAGGCTAGTGAACATGTCCTGGTGCGACTGGATGCCGTTGAGGGTCTGGCCGGGCTTGATCACTCCGGGCCACCGCAGCATCGAGATGACGCGGACCCCGCCCTCATAGGTGGACATCTTCTCGCCGCGGAACGGGGTGGTCGCACCGTGCGGCCAGGAGGAGTGTTCGGGGCCGTTGTCCGTGGAATACCAGACGATGGTGTTCTCTTCGAGGCCGTTGTCCTTCAGGAACTGGAGCACCAGGCCGATGTCGTGGTCGTGCTGGAGCATCCCGGAGCCGTGGATGTCGGCCTCTGAAGTGTATTTCTCGGCGGCGTAGCGCCACTGGTCGTTGAGGCGGGTGTAGAGGTGCATTCGGCTGGCGTTGAGCCAGACGAAGAACGGCTTGCCGTCGGCCTTGGACTTCTTCATGAAGTCCTCGGCCCTGGGGATCACCTCGCCGGCGTCGAAATTCTTCATCCGTTCCTGGGTGAGCGGGCCGGTGTCCTCGATCTTCTGCTTGCCCACTTTTCCGAACCGGGGATCGACGGTGGCGTCGTCGGCGGCGGCGGCGTACGAGTGGACCACGCCGCGAGTGCCGAACTTCTTCTCGTAGGCTTCAAGATTCCCCGAGTAGGCCTTGGCGAACTGCTGGTAGTCGCGCTGCTCGGACTCCTCCTGGGTGTTGAGGTGGTAAAGGTTCCCATAAAACTCGTCGAATCCGTGGACGGTCGGGAGGTGTTCGTTGCGGTCGCCGAGGTGATTCTTGCCGAAATGGCCGGTGGCGTAGCCGGCGCCCTTCATGACCTCGGCCAGGCAAGGCGAGGCGGGTTGAAGACCCAGCGTGTCGCCCGGCTGGCCGACCGTGGTCATCCCGTAGCGGATCGGGTACTGGCCCGTGATGAACGACGCTCGACCGGCCGTGCAGGACGGCTGCCCGTAGTGGTCGGTGAACCGAACGCCCTGCATCCCGATGCTGTCGAGATTCGGCGTCGTGTAGCCCATTGTCCCCAGGCCGTAGGCGCTCACGTTCTGCCACCCGACGTCGTCGCCCCAGATGACCAGGATGTTCGGCTTGTCCGCGGCGTGCGCGGGATTCATGGTCAGGGCCACCGCAATGAATGCGCCAAGCAAACCATCAAGTCGTTTGAACATGGTCGTCTCAACTCTGGGGTTTTCAGTAGTGCGAGCCTGGAGGGCAGCCGCGTCCCCTCGACGTCGCTTGCGGCTCATGAGCGATGGAGGGGCGAGAAAGGCCCTCGCCCGTCTTCATCGACGCTGCATTCCGAGGGGACGCATCAGAGAATGGTGATCGACGGCCGTCGCACGATACCGGCCGATCGTGTGCTGAGCGCGTGTTGAAGGCGGGTCTGGTGGGAGTCAAGCCAAAACCCGGATATCGGCGGGGACGGTGCAATGCTCGAAGATCAACGTCCGTTACGAGTCCAGAGACATGCGATCGGCCGTCGCGAGTTGAACGGCGATCGATCCGGAGCCCGGGCCGAGAGAAGAAATGGCGGAGAGAATCGGGGACATGCTGGCAGACGAAGACGGTTCAGGAACTCCGACGAACCCGTCGAGTCGGGTTCCATCAACCCTGAAAAGGTGGGCGTCCTGACTCGAAACCGGCCCGAGGATCAAGAAGAGCCTGACGGAGTTGGCGAACCCGCCGGACTGGGGTTGAAGCCCCAGTGCGGCGGGCACGCGCCACGACGTCGGAGTCGTCAATAAGCGTCGGCGCTGATGATCTCGCCGCCGGCTCGACTGCCGAGGGATTTGTAGACGGACATGGCGATGCTCTCCTTGATGAACCGCACGCTGCCGTCGACGAAGACGAAGTTGCAGCCGCCGGGATGAGCGCTGCGGAAGGCCGACTGGGCGGTCACCCGCCACCAGGCGCCGGGGCTGTTGTCGTCCGGGCCGGTCATGGGGGTGCCGTTGTTGTCGGACGGGGTGAACTTGCCGTCGGTCCCGCCGCCGGTGCCGAACGTCGTCGAGCTTGCCTTGGCGACGAGGAACTTAGTGTTCATGGGTGAGTTCGTGGTGCCGTCGGCGCTGTCGGATCCGGGGTGGGAATAGGCCCAGTTCGTGTTCCCGGTAAACTGGTTCCCGGCCAGCGGGCCAGACCCGCCGACGCCGAACGCGGCCCCGTCGCCGGCGGTCCACGTCGAGCCCTTGATCCCGGCGCCTTTGTCTCCGGCCAGGAGGGTGTTCGAGGAGCCGTCGGTGATGTCCGCCATCTTGATATAGCGCCAGCTCGTCGCGGTCGGGGGCTTGGAGTCCGACCAGGGGGGAGCGGGGGTGACGTAGGCTGAGGCCACGGCACCGTCGTCAGGAGTCCAGCCGGCCGTCAGAACGGTGCCGGCGGGGTACTCGTAATACTGGAAGTTCCCCCGGCTGACGGCGTAGCTCGACCACGACCCATAGTAATAGCCGCTGGGACGGGGCATCGACGGGCAGAGGAACGTCGCGATCGGCGTTCCGATAAGCGTCCGATTCGTGTAGCCGTCGCCGTCCGTGTCCACGATGCTCGTCGGCGCCTGGGTCGGGTCGTACTTGCGAGCGAGCGGATCCTGCTCGATGAACGGCATCAACTGCAAGAAGGCCCCGTAATGCTTCGAGCCCGCCGCCTCCGGCGGCAGCGCCGGGGTGCCGCCGTCGCCATGCCCCCGCGGAGCGTAGCTGAAAGGCGGGAACCGCTCGTGAGAGCTGTGGAAGTTCTGAAACGCCAGGCCGAGCTGCTTGAGATTGTTGGCGCACTGCATCCGCCGGGCCGCCTCCCGCGCCGACTGAACCGCGGGTAAAAGCAACCCAACCAACACGGCGATGATGGCGATCACGACCAACAACTCAATCAGCGTAAAGGCGCGATTCAGCGAGCGGCTCACGGCCGACCTCCAGGATCAAAAGAAAAGCTTCGGGCCCGCTCAGCATGGGAGGGGCCTTCAGTCACCCACGCTCCCAAGGAGGGAGTGCGGGATGGTTTGGCGGGAGGCTAGTGTTGAGATTGAATCTCAGTGTCGTGTTCGCAGGTTAACGCCTGCGGAAGACATCCACAAGGGGGAACCCAAAAATCCGCCGACGGATGAGCAAGTGTTCGTGGGGGAGTCGCCGTCGGCCGAGGCGTTCTGCTCGGCCGGCGATTCTCTCTGCGTGAGCGGCGAGGTGGAACTTCGAGGTTTTTGCCCCATGTTCGGCCGGCGGGGCTTGAGATACACTACGAACGTATTTCATCCCTTGCGTCTGGCTCGGAGGATTGGGGAGACCATGAGGGGGCTCGAATTCGTGGGGTCGGGACTTCGTCGTTCCTGGATCGCGGCGGCGCTGGCGTTGGTTTCGGCCGGTTGCGAGACGCAGCCGCCGCCGAGTTTGGCCAACCGCGCCAAGACGACGGCCGCATCGTCGGGTCAGGGGATGAAGAGCCTGGAGGTCGCGCTGGATCCGAATTCCCCCACCGAGGTGGAAGTTCTGAAGGTCGCGGCGCGGACTCAGGCCGGGTTGGATACGGTCCGGGTTCAGTTCGCCGAAGCCGCCGGCGGTCAGGCGGTCGCCGTCCGCGAGGCGATCGCCCGCAAGCCGCCGGCGATCATCATCGAGGCTCCTGAGACCACCGACCCCGAACTCGTGAAGGCCGTTGCCGAGGCGAAGGCCAAGGGGATCCTCGTGGTCGCCGTCGGCCGGCCTCTGGGCGGCGAAGGCGCGTCCGCCGAGGGATCCGGGCGCGAAGTGGTCGTCGCGCCCAGGCCGTTCGCCGAGTCCGCCCCGGAACTCGTGAAACTGGCTGCGCGGAACGCCGTGAACGGCAAGCTCGACCCCAAGGCGGGAGCGCTGGTCGTCTCCAGGCCGGCCGTCGACCCCCTGGTCGCCGACCGCGCCGCGGCTTTGAAGAAGGCGCTGGCCGACTTCGGCGTCGCTGAGGTCGACGAGTTCCGATACGAGGGCGACCTCGCCGCGGGCAAGGCCGCCATCCTGGAACGACTGGCCGCGCACCCCAAGGCGACGATGGTTCTCGCGGCCGATTCGGTGAGCCTTGCCGCCGCCCAGGGGGCCGTCAGGCGGGAACGCCGCTATTCGATCGCCGGCTACAGCGGCGACGAGTCCGTCGTCCGGTCGATGATCAAAACCGGCGAGTACGCCGGCGTCGGCCTCTTCTTCATGGACAGGATCCTCCGCAAGGGGATCAACGTCGCCGTCCACGTTCTCCGCGGCGACAAGGTTTCGGATCGCGTCGGGGTCGACATTGAGATCGTCTCCTCGGGCCTCCAGACCGGCCTTCCCCAGGGGCCTCCCGACGACGACTCGAAGACGAAGAAGCCGTTCGAAGCCGAGTGAGGAACCGTCGAGAAGGAGGACTCACGATGGCCGACCCGCATCCCGGCTTCGGCGAGCCCGAGCGCCTCAACGCCCAGGCTCTGATCCACCTGGCGCTCGCCGAGGATCTGGGCGACCGCGGCGACGCCACCACGACGGCCGTCATCCCGGAAGCCGCCCGCGGTTCGGCGCGGCTGGTCGCGAGGACGGCCGGGGTCCTCGCCGGGCTCCCGGTCGTCGCCCTGGTCCTGGAAGCCTTCGACGTTCGCGGCTGGCGGCCCCACAAGGCCGACGGCGACGCGCTCCGCGCCGGGGATCTGATCGCCGAAATCGAGGGAGACTTCCGTTCGATCCTGACCCTGGAACGCACCGCGCTCAACTTCGTGCAGAGGTTGTCCGGTGTGGCGACCCTGACGAGCCGGTTCGTCGCCGAGGTCGAGGGGACCGCAGCGAAGATCCTGGACACCCGCAAGACCACCCCCGGCTGGCGGATGCTTGAGAAGTACGCCGTCCGTTGCGGCGGCGGCTCCAACCACCGGATCGGGCTGTACGACGCCGTGCTTATCAAGGACAACCACCTCGCCTGGCTCGCCTCCCGAGGCGCCCTCGACCCGATCCCCCGCGCCCTCGCCGCCGCTCGGGCCGGCGTTCCGAAGGGGACGCTGATCGAGGTCGAAGTCGACACGCTCGATCAACTCGACGTCGCGCTGGCCTGCCGGCCCGATGTCATCCTGGTCGACAACCTCGGCCCCGAGGCTCTGGTCGAGGCCGTCCGCCGTCGCGACGCCTCGGCCCCGGGCGTGCTGCTGGAGTCGTCCGGCGGGATCACGCTGGCCACCGTCGCCGCTCGCGCCCGGACGGGCGTCGATCGCATCAGCGTCGGCGCTCTGACCCACTCGGCCGTCGCGCTTGACGTCGCCCTCGACGTGACTTTCGAAGAGCCATGAACGCCCAAGCGCCCTCCACCTGGGCCGATCCCAAACCGCCGGCCCTGAATATCCCGCTGCTGGATCGGCTCCGCGAGGCCGGCGGCTCGTTCGTGCCGCTCGCCGAGCTGTCGGGCGATCCGGCCGCCGATGTGGCGGCGCTGGCGGCTTTCGGTTTCAACCTGGAGCGGCGCGAGGATGGCGCGATTGCCTATCGGGGCCCGTCGCCGAGGCTTTGCCCGGACCAGATCGAGCACGATCTGGGGACGATTCGGATCGGCCGCCGTGTGGCCGTCTGGCGGCGGATCGGCAGCACCAACGACGCCGCCGCGCGGGGGGCCTCGACGCCCGCCAACGACGGCCTGGTCGTCATGGCCGAGGAGCAGACGGCGGGGCGAGGGCGTCGCGGCCGCGCGTTCGTCGCCCCGGCCGGTTCGAGCTTGCTCACCTCGATCCTGCTCTTTCCCCCCGACGACGTCGCCCCCGGCGGGGCCGCCTGGCTGACGGTCCTGGCGGCGGTCGCCGTCGCCGAAGTGGTCTCCGATCGCACGGGCCGCCCCGGGCTCGTGAAATGGCCCAATGACGTTCGCGTCGACGGCCGCAAGATCTGCGGCGTGCTGGTGGAGAGGATGCTCCGCCCCCCCGGAGGAGAAGGTCCGACCTCGGCCGTGGTCGTCGGGATCGGCCTGAACGTCAACATCCCCGAGGCCGCGTTTCCTCCCGCGATTCGCGACAAGGCGACGTCCCTCTCCATCCTGGCCGGCCGCGATTTCGACCGCTCCGAACTGGCCCGCGACCTCCTCCGCCGCCTTGACCGCCGCTATGACGAAACCCTTCGCAACGGCCCCGCCGCCCTCTCCGCCGCCTGGCGCGACCGCTGCGAACACCTCGGCCGACCCGTCCGCGTCCTCACCTCGTCAGACACCCTGGAGGGAACGCTGACCGATGTCGACCTCGAAAGCGGCCTGACCCTGACCTCTTCAGACTGCGGGCCGACCGTCGTCCAGCTCGACGCCGTCCTCGCGCTGGAGCCCGCGACGGCCTGAACGACCGAACCGGGATTGCGACCCGGGGCGGTTTTTATCATGCTTGGGTGTTTGGCGTCTATTTCAGCGATGTTGAAACGAGTCCTGCGATGCTGCCGCGACCCAGCGACGAGAAGATCGTCGAGCGTTATCTGGAGTACCTGAGTTCCCGGAAGTTCAATCCAGGTGTTGAAGAAGCTCGCCGGTACGCCTTACGGACATGTCTTCGTCACGCTCGTCTCCGCGATGTCGGGCGTGGGGGCGCCGTTCGCCGTCTACCACGGCTGGAAAGTGCTGACCCACCGGAAGCGGCGACGGAAGGAGATGATCGCCGTCGCGAAAGCGGCTCGCCAATCAAGACCTATCCGGTCATGGTCAACACCCTCCTGACGAGGAAGCCCGGGACGATCGCGCCGGGGCTGGTGATCGGCTCGTTCAAGCCGAGGGTCGCGCAGGACGAGGAATACTGGATCGACCTGCTGGCCAAGCTCACCTTCCTCGATCCCAACTCCATGGAGACGGCCGAGGAGCGGGGGGCTCTCGCCTGGATGCAGGACGAACGGTACGTGGAGTCGCGACGACTCCGGCTGCCCCGCAGCCTCACCGGCGGCCACGAGGTCTACGCCTTTCACGTCAAGCTCTTGGGCGACTATTTCCGGGGCGGGATCGTCGACGGCGAAGACTTCCACTGCATGGCCGTCCCCGGTGAAGTTGGCGCGATCCAGCACATCCCCTGGTGGATCGCCGAGGGACAATCTACGCCTGCATGACCGGCGACTCGACGGGCGAATAGCCAGTGGATGGCGTCTTCATGCCATCCATTGACGAAACCCGCGAGGCGTCGTAGATTGATCACATCAGTGTGTACTGGATTTACTGTTGCGATTGGAGGGAGTGTCGTGGAATCGCGGATCTGGGCGAACATTCAGGAGCGGTTTGCCGATTTCGTCGTCCTGCAGGGCGATGTCGTTCATAAGCTGCGCGTCAAGGGGATGGTCAAGGGGTTCTTGTTCAAGCGCAAGGCCCAGGGAGTTCTGGAGCAGCTCCAGCAAGGTGCGGAGCCGAAGGAGGTCGGGGGTACGTTGGAAACGATGCCCGCCGGGGCGATCGTGAAGGCCGAGGTCTCGCCGGGGAACGGCTCGTTGACGCTCCATTCCCAGGACGGTGCGAAGCTCGACTTCTCCACGCCCAACTCGGACGCCGACGTCATCCTGGCCGCGATCCTGGAGAAAGCCGGCCGGTCGTTCTCGCCTGCTCAGGAAGAGATCGGGGCCGTCGAAGCCGCCCTGCCGCCGATGTTCCTCGGGCTGATCGCGGGACTGTTCTGGGCCGCCGTCTATGACTCGGCGAGCAAGCTCGCTGCGGGCGAGGAGATCGTGGTCAAGGGACGCCGTCAGGGGTTGCAGAAGCTGACGATTTGGGTCGCCGACCTGCTCGGCTACAACGGAGTGCTGGCGATCGGTGCCGTCCTGGGGGCTTTGCTGCTCGGGTGGCTCGTCATGCGGTTGGTCAAGCGTCCGCTTCGCACGGTCTGGCTCCCCGCCACGGCCTGACCTTGGGGGCGACGGCCGCTACAATGGGCTTTCAGGTCGGCGGCGATCGGAACGCCGTCGGCCTTTCCCGCCCTCGTCCCGCCCGAGCCCGCCATGCCCCGCTTCGCCATCGCGACGTGCTCCCAGTTTCCCGACCTCCACGATGACGACAGGCTCTTCGCCGAGGCCCTCGCCCGGCGAGGGGTCGACGTGACGCCGGCCGTCTGGGACGACCCCGCCGTCGACTGGCGGGGGTTCGACCGCGTCGTGATCCGCTCGACCTGGTGGTACTACGAGAAGCCCGACGCCTACCGTCGTTGGTTGGAATCGTTCCTTGACCGCCCGGGCGTCCTCTGGAACCCGCCCGAGGCCGTGCTCGCCAACGTCCACAAGGGATACCTGCTGGACCTGGAGCGAATCGGCGTCCCCATCGTGCCGACCGAACTGGCCCCGCTCGGGTCTGACGCGTCGCTCGCCGAGATCCTCGCCCGCCGCGGTTGGTCCCGGGCCGTCGTCAAGCCGGCCGTCTCCGCCGGGGCCTCGGAGACGTGGAAGGTCTCCGACGAGCCTGCCGACGCCGGGCCCGCCTGCCTCGGCGTCGCCCGCGCCGAGGAGGTCCTGCGCGAGGCGGTTCAATATCGCGATATGCTCGTTCAACCGTATCTGGATGAGTTGAACGAGGCCGGCGAGTGGTCGCTGATCTTCGTCGGCGGCGCGTTCAGCCACGCGCTGACCAAGACGCCCGCCGAGGGGGATTTCCGCGTCCAGTTCCGCTACGGCGGGACCGTCCGCGCGGTCGAGCCGCCGTCCTGGATGATCGATCAAGCGTTCCGGGTGCTGGCTTCCGTCCCCTCGCCGCTCCTTTTCGCCCGCGTCGACGGCGTCGCCCGCGACGGCCGGCTCCTGCTCATGGAGCTGGAGATCAACGAGCCCTACCTGGGCCTCTCCCACGAGGTCGAGGCCGCCGATCGGCTGGCGGACGCCGCACTGCGGTGACCGCGCTCGCCATGGCGACGAGGCTGCGCGAGCCTTGGGTTGCGGGTGGAATGAAGTCCTTCGAAACAACCACGCGACGAGGTCCAGGGTCGCCCTGAACCTCGCCGCGTCGGTTTCTCATCAAATCAGGCTGACGTCATGCCGTCGTCGATGCGTCAGAACGAGTCGGCGCTGACGACTTCGCCCAGGTTGGTGCTGCCGAGCGAGTACCAGGTCTGGTACGAGATCGAGTTCTTGATGAACCGGACCGTGCCGTCGAGGAAGAGGGCGTTGATGCCGCCCGAGTGGTTGGAGCTGGCGGCCGCCTCGCCGTCGTAGCCCCAGCCGCCGTAGTAGCAGGACTTGGTGTTCGGCAAGCAGGTGTGCTGATACGTGCCGCCCCGGCCGGTGTCCTGGTAGTCCCAGTATTCGCCCTTGTAATCCCACTGGATCGTCGTGGCGTTCTGGCAGTCGAGGGCGTCCTTGTAGGGCGAGCCGCTGCCGCCCAGGGTTCCGGGCTTGGTCCACATGGCGTTGAGGCCGGGGAGGTTGGCCCCGGAGCGCCCTTTGACGTACTCGCTCATGACGATCGTGTTGGCGGTGCCGTCGGTGATCGTGGCGATAGTGACGATGATGCCGACGTTGCCGTCGCCGCCGGTCCACCAAGCGGGACCGTTGGTCTTGTTGCCGGTATACCGGCGCTCATAACCGGCGTTCGTCACGTAGTTGGTCGCGGCCACCGGGTAGGTGCCGCCGCCGATCGCGTTCTGACCCGCATTGCCGACGTTGCCGTCGGAAGGGCACAGGAAGGACGCGATGTTGGTCGAGCCGGCCGTAGCGTTCGAGCAGCGGCCCAGATAGTAATCGTCGTTGTAAGCCATGCCGTTGGTGCAGGTCCCGGTCAGCATGGCACCGGCGCCGTTCCAGCTGTAAGGGCAGAGCATGAAGTTGAAGGCGTTGTAGATCTGCGTCTGCTCCATGTAGGGCAGGATCCGCGCCTTCATGGAGTATCGCTGGGCACCGCAGGTCGACCCGGCCGGCGGGATGCACTGGGTGCTGCTCTCATAGTTCATGATGGCTAGGCCGAGCTGCTTGAGGTTGTTGATGCACTGGCTGCGTCGGGCCGCCTCGCGCGCCGCCTGAACGGCCGGTAGGAGGAGGGCGATGAGCACGGCGATGATCGCGATCACCACCAGCAGCTCGATCAGCGTGAAGCCGCGTCTGCGAGAAAGAGACATGGAGTGCTCCTGACGACGAGAAATGAGGGATCGAAAAACTCAAACGGGCCCGTCGAAGGTCGATGGGTTTCGACCGAATCGCGCGATCGCGCCAATCAGTCGAATCTGGCAGCGAGAATCGGAGCGTTCTTCTGCGAGGTGGTCCTCAACCGATCAATCGGCGACGATCATTCATAGACGACGACCAATCGCCGGTCCGCGCTTTCGCGCGCCGGCGGACTGGCGCGTCCGCTCCCGAGGAACCTGGCTGGACGACGAAGCGAAATGAGAGCCCAGCAAACTCAAGCCGAGACGGCTCAACGTCTGCCGGCCTTCTTGTCCGCTTCAGCTTGCCTCTTTTCCTGATCCGCCTGGGCTCTGATGGCACCTGCGACGCCTTGAGTCGCCTCAGGAGCGATCTGAACGTCGGTGCCTTCCGCTTCGACCTGTCGAATAACGGGATCGCTCGCTCGCTCACAACCGACGAAACCGGCGACGAGGACCACGACGGAAAGCCCGATGAACGCGCTCGAACGCATAATAGATGACTCCGCGGGCGCACGACTCCGGCCGGACGGCCTCGCCGTCGCCGCATGATGAATCGATTGCAAGAACGGACTCGACGGCTCGCAGACCGGCTGAACCGACCGGGAACGGAAGGCTGCTAAGCCCTGACGCGAACCACGTTCCTCTTACCGAAACCGTGTTGCAGCAGCAGAAGCAAAAGGAAACTCAGCACGACCTGAGCCTCAAAAATCGCCGAATGACCGGACGATCAGAACAATGACGTTTGAGAAATAGCAGATCAAACGCCTGGTGGCAAGGGTCCATACTCCTTTGTGACGTGAAATGTAAACGGAACTCCGGATCTTGATGGCACCGAAATTATTAGGGGTGTCTAACGGGATCCTCATGCCTCTGAATCCTGACAAACCGCGAAGTCTCCGAACAAAAAAACCATCCGGGACCATAGTCCATGTAGACTGCCCCCCTGCGCACCCACCGAGGAGACCCCCGCCATGCCCCCCACCGAGGCTCAAATCCGCGCCAATCGCGAGAACGCTCAGAAGTCCACTGGACCCAAATCCGAGGCCGGCAAGGCCAAGGCGCGGATGAACGCGTTGAAGCATGGGATGCGGTCGAAAGAGCCGCTCGTGCTGCCGCAGGAGGATCCGGCGGAGTTGGAAGCTCGGCTCCGCGAGTGGGTCGAGGAGTGGCAGCCGGCGAACGTGATCGAGCGGGCGCTGGTCGAG